>DAOVYS010000256.1 GCA_030635485.1 Pseudomonadota bacterium
CCCGCAGCCGGCTGCCAGGGCAATGGAAAAGTCATAGAACTAAATATCTTAAAGGATACCACCGGGGGTACGGATTCCTCCCGGATTCTGAACTTGGATCCTGCAACCCTGATGATCATCAGGGAGTAAATATTCGTCAGCACTCCACAGGAAGGCGATCAGGCTGCCCAGCATACCTAAGTATCGAAGTTTGCGCTTATCTGCTGATCAGCCTGCTCACACCTCCCTGTGAAGCGCTGCCAAATATTTACTGCCATCCCTGAACCTCTGAACCCTTGAACTATGAAATTCAGACCCTGTATTGATCTCCATGACGGACGTGTGAAGCAGATTGTAGGCTCTACCTTGTCCGACAGCGGGCATGAGGAATTGAAAACCAACTTTTGTTCAGACAAGCCCTCTTCCTGGTATGCTGAGATGTATAAGAGGGACGGGCTTACGGGTGGGCACGTCATAAAGTTGGGACCTGGGAATGAAAAAGCGGCCGTCTCAGCGCTTCGGGCATATCCCGGTGGGCTTCAGATCGGCGGGGGGATTAATCCGGAAAATGCGGCCTACTGGCTTGACCAGGGTGCCTGCGCAGTGATCGTCACTTCGTATGCCTTTAAAAACGGGAAGGTGTTTGAGGAGAGGCTTGTGGAACTTACAAAGGCTGTCGGCAGCAACCGGCTGGTCCTTGACTTGAGTTGCAGGAAAAGGGGTTTTGATTACTTTATTGTGACAGACCGGTGGCAAAAAATCACGGATGTACGGATTTCCAGAGAATCGCTTAAGTTTTTTTCCGGGTATTGTTTTGAATTTTTGACCCATGCTGTGGATGTGGAAGGCAAATGCGATGGAATTGCCGAAGACTTTGTCGCCAAGCTGGCACGCTGGTCACCCATCCCCGCCACATATGCCGGTGGTGTCAAAAACATTGACGACCTTCACCGGATAAAGGAATTGGGACAGGGACGGCTTGACGTCACAATCGGCAGCGCCCTGGACATCTTTGGCGGCACGGGTATAAAATATTCCGAAGCGTTAACCTTTTTTCGCAGGGAGTAACAATTTCAGGCCCCATCCGTAATCCGTAATCCGTGATTTTGTGGCATCATTTTCAACGCGATTCTTCCGTTTTTTCTTACTTGTCTCGTGCCCATCTACTATATCCCTCTGATTAAATCTTCGCATTCCTTGACCCTCCCTTTTTCATCAGCTATGATAAAATGATATTTTAGCCACCCCTTTTTTATGTTTCTTTGAACAAAGCGCTCGGCAAAAAATAAATTGTACTTCTCGGCATCTTCACATTATGTGAAACGGAAGTGGGACTTTAGTCCCGCCTTTTGAGGGATGCAGTGGCTGTGTTGGACTAAAGTCCCACTTCCGACAAATATAACAGAATAGCATTTTATTTTTTGCCGAATCCAAAGGAAAAAAATTTTTGAATCATGATGGACAAAGAATTCTCGATCGTTGAACAGCGCTTTAAACTGATTCGAAATTATATCGACCGGATGCCTAGTCTCTCTACTACGGTGACCAAGGTACTGGATGTTTGTAACCGTCCAAACACATCCGCGAATGATCTCAACCGGGTAATCTCTCTTGATCCTGTTCTGACCGGTCAGGTCTTAAAGCTTATCAACTCAGCCTATTATTCCCTTCCAAACCAGATCACTTCTCTTGCACGGGCCATCATTATGCTGGGCCTTAATACGGTTAAAAACCTGGCATTGAGTACGGCAATCATCGGGAGCATGGGAAAAGAAAAAATGTCTCGGGGCCTTCCTATGGACACATTCTGGACTCATTCCCTCTGCGTGGGCGTAACCTCAAAGGCAATGGCCGCTAAAAATGGGATTCCGGTCTCATTACGGGAAGAGTATTTTGTGGCAGGCCTGCTGCATGACCTGGGAAAAATCCCTTTGGCAAGCTGTTTCCCGACCGATTATGACCAGGTACTTGAACTTGCCGAACTGCAACAGGGCGCCCTGCACCGGGCAGAGACCATGATCCTGGGTTTTGATCACAGTATGACTGGGAAGATGATTGCCGAAAAGTGGCAGCTGAGCGGTCCTCTGATGTCTTCGCTCTCTAATCATCATGAACCGAACGGTGCGACCGTGGAGGACAGCAACATTGTTACCACGGTGGCGCTTGCGAATATATACGCCAATATTTTTGAGATAGGCTCGGCAGGAGATTCCTTCCCGGACGGACCCGTGGTTTTTGATATTCTGGAACAGTCGGGTACGACCTGGGGTGACGTAACAAAACTGCATGAAACCGTGCATGGCGAGGTGGAAAAGGCCCAGGTTTTTCTAAAGGTTTCCAAGGGGGGGTAGTTGTCATGAAGATCAAATTCCGGGGTGTGCGCGGGTCAATTCCGTGTCCCGGTCCCAACACGGTTAAATACGGCGGCAACACCGTATGCATTGAATTACGCATCAAGGAGACGGACAGGCTCATCATCATTGATGCCGGATCAGGGATCAGGGAACTCGGCAACTATATGCTGGAGCATGATTTGCCCAAGGGTCCGATTAAAACCGAGATATACCTTACTCATACGCACTGGGATCATATAATGGGGTTCCCTTTTTTCCCCCCCATTTATATCCCGAAAACGAAACTGAAGATCTACGGGCCTGTTTCATATGAACAGGACACCCTGGAAAAGATTGTCGGCGGGCAGCTGACGTATCGCTATTTCCCGGTACGGGAGGCCGAACTGGGAGCGGAAATCGAGTATATTCAGCTCAAGGAAGGAAATTTTGACCTTGGCGATGGAATTACACTTATCACGAAATACTTAAACCATCCTATCCTCTGTCTTGGGTATCGCTTTGAATATAGGGGCAAGGTCTTTTGCACCTGCTATGATACCGAGCCGTTCCAGAATCTTTTCAGCACCAACCCGGAAGACCCATCCTATGATGAAGCCATGGCCGAAGAAGGCGCCATGGTGGCGGAGGAGCAGAATAAAAGCGTAGAAAATTTTATCGCCGGAGCGGACCTTCTTGTTTATGATACCCAGTACACCATGGAAGAATATGAGTCATCCAAGGCGGGCTGGGGACACAGCTCCTTTGAATACGCCATTGCAGCCGCCAATCGCGCCGGAGTGAAATCAATGGCATTTTTTCATCATGAGCCATTGCGTACGGATGCGCAGATTGACGAACTTGCCGAATTTTACTGCGAGCCGGGCAAGTACGGCCCCACCAGGACTTTTTTTGCCCGCGAGGAGATGGAGATTGAGTTATAGATTCCGGGTGAAATACAAAAAAGTGACAAATGAGTGTTTGGCTTGTTCGCAGTGTTGTGTTCAGCGTTAACGTGTTTGGCAGAACTTCGTGAGCATTGATGCAGTACGTGTAAGTAATGTGGTTTA
>DAOVYS010000144.1 GCA_030635485.1 Pseudomonadota bacterium
ATAAATTGTTAGGCGGTCCTCAGGCAGGCCTTATTCTGGGGAAAAAAGAAATTATTGACCTGGTAAAAAAGAATCCGTTGAACAGGGCTTTTCGAATCGACAAGTTCACCCTGGCAGGACTTGAATCCGTTTTAAGGCTCTATTTTGATGAGAAGACGGCCCTGCACTCAATCCCCACGCTTTCAATGCTGACTATGCCCTTGAAGACAATTGAGAAGCGGGCCAGGCGATTGCTGAGAAAAATCAGACAGATCCCTGCCGGGGCATGCGGACTGTCCGTGTCAAAGACAGAGTCCAGGGTAGGCGGCGGCGCTTTGCCTGAACAGGGACTTCTCAGCAGCGCGGTAGTGCTGGAACCCGTGGTCATGACCGTGAACGATCTTGAGTTGAAACTGAGGTCAGCGGAGCAGCCTGTAATCGGCCGGATCGAGGATGATCGGTTTATCCTGGATATGAGGACAGTGGCTGACAAGGAGTTGGCTGGATTGGCAGCAACGATTTTGGAAATTTTGACATGAAACATTTTCCTTTTGATCTGACTGAAAAGGGCCTCACCCGTGAGGATTTCAGCCGCCTGGGGCCAAGTTTTTTACGTACTGTCTCGCTTTTTCTGCCTTGTGAAAAGGTCTCTTATGTTTTACCGGACTCGGATAATGCTGTTCCTAAAGAGTGGGAGGCCGGAACCAGGGCAGTAATGGAAAAGGGGCTCCCTTTAGCCTATGGAGGCGCCGGAGTCATCTATTTGCCGCTTTTTAAAGGGGATGACCTTTTCGGCGTGGCAGTGGTTGAGTCGGACAGTTCCGACGGTTTTCCCGAATACCCGGTCAACTGGCTCCTTGACAGGAGCCGTATCATTTCACGGGAGTTTCACCTGATCAACCAGTGGTCGACCGATCCTGCCACCGGGCTGTTAAATGGCCGCTATCTGCGTGAAGAACTTAAATGTTTGTTGTATCCGCTGCAGACGTCAGGATCTGAAAAGTCCGGTAAGATCTTAGACAAGTCTGATGACATCACCGATTTTTCGCTGGCCGTAATAGAACTATACCCCCGCGGTAATGATCCGGAATCAGCAAGTTCATATGTTTCAAGGGCAGGCTCATTTCTTAAATCCCTTGTAGGCGCAACGCCGGTTTATTATCTTGGTGCGGGGATATTCGGTCTTATCTGGGAAAATACCGTTATCGACAGAGCGCTGAAAATCGGGGATACGATTCTTAAGTGGCTTAGGCATGAGAATTTTCCCAGGGTCCATATCGGCATCACTTCAGAAAAATCCGGCCTAAATCCAGAGGGCCGTCTGTCCGTCGATTTTGCCGGTATGACATCTGACCGACTGCTGGATGAGGCATGGATGGCGCTTCGGACGGCACGGAAACGGGGGCCGTATGCCCTCTGTTCGTATGCATCCGTGAGTGACCTTGGAAAACATCCTTTAAAACCGACGCCTGAATCGATCCTGAAGAAATTAAAAAATCTATGGCGGAAAAAAACCGCATTTACAGTCGCCCTGATTCAATCCGACAAGGAGTCAAAAGAGACAGGTCTTGTTGAACGTATCGCTTTGCTTAAAGGAGATGAAACGCAGGTTCTGCCTGTGGATCAAAAAGAGGTTTACGTGTTTCTGCCCGGGGTTGATGAAACGGGCGGTCTTGCCTGGGCAAGTAGCATTCTGGATAAGGCCGGGAGAGGCGCAAATGACTCTGATAAGGCTTTGGGGCCGGGTTTTTCAATGGGAATCGCGGCCTATCCATGTCCTGGATTCAACAAATCGGATATCCCCTTAAATTCCCGGAAGGCATTGGTGCACACCCGGTTTTACGGTCCCGGCACAGTGGCAGCGTTTAACGGCGTGAGTCTGAATATCAGCGGAGATGTCTATTACAATGAAGGGGATCTGCCAAGGGCTGTGAAGGAATACCGGAAGGGACTTGTACTTGATCCGGCAAATGTCAATCTGCTGAACAGTCTGGGAGTGAGTTATGCCCATATGAACCGTTACAGGAATGCAATTTTCTGTTTTGAAAATGCGCTCAAGATAGATGGTTCTGATTTTATGGCCTTGTTCAATCTGGGACTGGCCTGTCTTACACATCAGGATAGTGGTGAGGCGATCGAATGTTTTGAGCGGGCTATGAGTATTGATGACAGCAGCGCGGATCTTATGCTTCTTCTTGGTTGGCTCTATTGCCGGACAGGCAGGTATGATAATGCGGTCAGCCTTCTTGAGCGGGTTGAAGAGGCTGGACGCAGTGGGCAAGGAGGCATGGGGCACGGCGTAGTCCATTGTTATCTGGGCGAGGCATACAAGGCGCTCGGCCAAAACCGGAAGGCCATAGCCGGTCTTCAGAGGGCGGTTGGACACAATTCCCGTGACGCAAAGGCATTGAGCCTTCTTGGCGAACTTTATTTTCTGGAAAATGAAGGGGATGACATTGCGCTTTCCCTCTGCCTTGAAGCGGTTGAATTGGACGCATCCCAGTGGGACTATTGGTACAGGTTGGGCAAATTACAATTTCAGCAGAACGATTATACGGCGGCAGCTGAATCACTTAAAGAGAGCCTGAAAATTGACCGCGAAAATATGGAGACCATGTTCATGCTCGGTCAGGTGTATGAAAAATCAGGGCAAAAAGGTCGTGCCCTGACAACATATAAGAAGATCTTGAAACTGGAATCAGACCATGAACTTGCAGGCCGGGCCTTGAAGAGGATTGCTAAAGGCTAATAGTTTTATCCGGAAATCTTGTATTTTGGGATGGATACCAAACAATTTTTGATAAGGAACAGTATATATGAAGCTACCTACCGGCCCGGCCGTTGATGAAGGAAATCAATATAGACTTGATACGTTTAACGCTGGCGATGCTTGGAGGTTGTTTAAGATTCAGTCCGAATTTGTGGACGGATTTGACACGCTTTCCTCGGTCATCAGGCCGGCGGTATCCATCTACGGGTCTGCACGTACAAAATCTAGTGATAAGTACTATAAGTTTGCCCTAACGGTTTCACGCAAGCTGGTTGAGTCAGGCTATGCGATAATTACGGGTGGGGGGCCAGGGATTATGGAGGCGGCCAATAAGGGGGCTTCCGAGGCGAACGTAGAAGGCGCGTCTATCGGCCTTAATATCAATCTGCCCTTTGAGCAGGCGCCGAACCCATTTGCTGATGTGCAGATGAATTTTAAATATTTTTTTGTCCGAAAGGTGATGTTTATCAAATATGCCATGGCGTTTATCTGCATGCCCGGAGGATTCGGCACACTGGATGAGCTTTTTGAAGCCCTGACTCTGATTCAGACCAAGAGAATCAAGGGTTTCCCGATTGTCCTTGTAGGGTCGGAGTTCTGGAAAGGCGGCGTTGAATGGATAAAGGAATCATTCTTGAAGCGTGGTACGATTGATAAGGAAGATCTGGAGATCTTTAAAATTCTGGATGATCCTGACGAAGTAGTGAATTACATAATGAGGAGAGTTATCCTGTGACAGGGGCTAGGGATTAGGGGTCAGGGGGCAGGGCAGGAAAAAGCAATTCATATACAACTATGGCCAGACCTCGTAAACATATCGTCAATTTTAGTTATCAGTTGTCAGTTAACAGTGGGCAGTAGTTGAAAGCTGCATGGCTTGTAGACGTATAATCTTTTCCTGACAACTGCACACTGACGACTGATAACTTTTTTCACTGACAACTCAGACCGTCTAAACGTCCAATTATGCTTATGTCCCTTGCAACCATTGGTCTCTCGACCTGCTAAAAAAATAAAATTTTGAGGTCTGTATGGCAGTAGTAGACGCAAATATGTTATTGATGGTGTTTGGCGGGATTGTGGTCGGCGTTGCGGCTTCTTTCTCCGGACTGGGCGGCGGTTTTATAATGGTTCCGCTGTTGTTGTTTCTGGGCTATACGGCACAGAAATCGGTCGGCACCTCTTTTCTTGCCATAATGATAATTTCCGTTTCAGCCCTTTTGGCTCACAATAAACTGGCCAATGTGGATTATAAGGCGGGCATTTTGCTTGGCGTGGGCGGAATTATCGGCGCCCAGATAGGAGCCCGGCTTGTTGAGCATGTTTCAACCGGGAATTTCAGGAAGATTTTAGCAGTGATCCTGATCGGCCTTGCCGTATATCTTTTTTTGAGGAAGTGATCTCGTTATTTAGGCGCATTGATTCTGTCACGTAGTCTTCCCGATGGCTTGAAGGTCACGATTTTTCTGGCACTAAGCATCAGATCTTCTCCTGTCTGGGGATTCCTCCCCCTTCTCGCCTCTTTTTTCTTTATATTGAATTTGCCGAATCCGGACAAGAGCAGGTCCTCGCCGTTAATCAGGCAGTCCTTGGCAATTCTGATAAAGGTTTCAACAGTTTTTATTGCCTGTTTTTTGTTTAACTCGCTGGATTCATAGATCGTTTCAGCCAAACTTGCCTTTGTTACTGTCATGGATTGGCCCTCCTTTGTTTGAAATTTGATAACCGTTTACCAGGGATACGAACTTACGCCCCCACGCAATGGTTTAGGCCATCTTGAATAATTGTCTTTTTGTCCGATCTCGGCGTCACAGTAAAAATGAAAAATGCTCACATATGACTAATATGCGGAGTTTATACCCGAATGGGTGCTTTTTCATTTTTACTGTTCCTTGACCTTGAACGAAAATTCTAAATTATTCAGACACCCTTTAGATGGACTGGTCAAAATCTTCTAGCTTTTCATGTTATGGCAACTAGAGTTTAGAGTCAAGGGGGGGATTTTATTTAAACAATATTTTTGAGCTAACCCTTAGCAGTAGATTGGATTTTTTGTGACAAATGTTAAAATTTGTGAGTTTTTGAAAATCGTTGGAAAATCGATAGCCGGATAGGGTAGGGGTGTTTTTTTGCCCGGATTGTAGGGATGGCCGGTGTTGCGGGCGATTTAGGACTGATTTGAAAGACGCTTTATGTGTAACATGTTGGATTAACAGGTAAAATATTACGCAGGTACTGTCAGGATGTCATGGGAAACCAGTGGCCTTGTCAGGATGAATATGTCACAAATCCTCTGATAATGCGGAAAAGATGATGATTTCACTTGACAATTCAGGGATTGACACTGTATCTGTACTCATTGTAAAAAATTCGGGCGTCAATTGGTGGGCCTGATTTGTTTAACTTGTTCAACATGGGAGGATATAACATGAACAAAGCTGAACTTATTGCATCAGTAGCAGATTCTGCTGACATCACTAAAGCGGCTGCAGCCAAAGCAGTTCAAGGTTTTGTTGACGCTATTACCGATACCCTTGGTGATGGAGACAAAATAACTCTTGTTGGTTTCGGCACATTTTCCGTAGTCAAGCGGGCAGCCCGTGAAGGCCGCAATCCTCAGACCGGGAAAAAAATGAAGATTAAGGCCAAAAAGGTAGTGAAATTCAAGGCCGGTACCAAATTGGCTGACAGTGTTAAGTAGTTTACGTCCCCAATGAGATGTTTTGTTCAATTTTGAGGAATGGTAACTGATTCACGAGGAGGCTGCCATAATTTGGACAGCCCCCTAAATCTGTGGCCGCTTACGGGGAATGTGCTATAAGGCTTTGATCAGAGGAATAAAATGTTTCGGGCAATATCCGAGCATCTAAAGGGTATTTGTTGCACGGCATATTACGTTGAGATTGGACAATATAGCCATATTTACGTATGGATGCTGTAAATTGAGTTGTTGTGGGGGGGGTCTGTGTTTGCAAGCCCCCCCTTTTTTTTTGTGCCGTCTGTGAACGCTTACACGGTAAGGGGGTGGCCGTTGTTTGGTTGCCTTGCTTGACCCGTTTGATTGGTTACGGACCGTAGGCAAATAGAGAGAATCCCGTGAATGAGGCCGCATTCCCGACAATTCCGACCGACAGAGTCGAAGATCTTCACAACCTTGAGATCGCTGATTCCGCTGATCTTATTTTATTTATGGCAGGCAATCAGTTCATGGTTATGGACGAGATTGTTTCAGCCTTCCAGAAAAAACATCCGGAAATCACCAGGATATTTTACGAGACCCTGCCCCCTGGATTGGAATTGCGACAGATTCTGGCCGGAGGAGCCTATTTCAGGGACAGGCTTATAGCGGTCCATCCCGACATATATGCCTCTGTCAATGAAAGGGCCATGAAGGTACTTATGGATAACGACCATATCGAGCCGGGCGATTATCGGATTTATCTGCATAATCGGCTGACCATGATGGTCCCGGAAGGCAACCCGGCAGGTATCAAGTCTGTATCCGACCTGGCAGGAGATGAGGTGAAAATCTCACAGCCTGACCCGAATAACGAAGACATTGCCTTCCATATTATGGATATGTACAGGCAGGTTGGTGGCAATGTTCTGGTGGATCGGATCATGGATGAAAAACGGGCTGAGGGCACCACGATTCTGACCATTGTCCACCACAGAGAAACTCCACTTCGCATCATAAAAAGAACGGTTGATGTAGGTCCTGTATGGGCGACAGAGGCCGTGCATGCCCGCAAATCGGGACTGCCGATGGATACGGTCGACCCTGGTGAGGCTCTGGACCAGCGAGACAGGATCAATTATTACATATGCAGATTGAAACGGGCCCGGCATCCTGAAAATGCCATGAAATTTTTTGAATTCATCCAATCGCCGTCAGCCCGGGGGATTTACCAGGCACACGGTTTCATTCCGGCTTAATTCCCGTCTTTTTCTTTCTTTGATCCAAATGAAGACCTGGCGTTGCGTAACCGTGCACCAGGGGTAAGAACTTACGGGAACCCCGGGCATGTGGCGTTTACCAGTGCCTCAGATGCACCATGAAGGGCATAATAAATGCGTGATCATTGCCATGGTCACGTACAAGAT
>DAOVYS010000158.1 GCA_030635485.1 Pseudomonadota bacterium
ATGTCCACAGGATAAGCAACAGGATCGGCTACGTAAGCACAAAGACACCTGAACAGACCGAGAGAGCTTTAAGAAGGAAACTTCCGATTAAACACTGGGCCGGAATAAACAAACTCCTTGTCGGATTCGGCCAGACCATTTGCCGGCCGATCTCCCCAAGGTGCAACAGTTGTCCGGTTTCCTCAATGTGTTCGGCTTTTGGTTAGAGTTCGCGAAAAAATGGGAAAAGACTATGGATGAAAAAAAACTCCAAATCGAATTGCAGAACCGGGTGCAACAAAAACTGTTACCCCTGTTCATCAGGTATGGCCTGGATTACAGCGATCTGGAATCGGCCCTGAAGTGGAAACCTCTGGTCCTCTTGATCGGCAATTATTCCTCCGGCAAATCCACGTTTATCAATGAACTGCTCGGCCAGGATCTCCAGAGAACCGGTCAGGCCCCAACCGACGACTCCTTTACGATCATCACCTCAGAGGGACCGGACAAGGAGGAAGGAGAGATTCCCGGCTCCGTTCTGGTAAATGACGAGACCCTTCCTTTTGAATTCTTTAAGGCACATGGGGAGCAGTTTATTGCCCACTTCCGCCTGAAAAGGGTTTCCGCGCCTTTTCTGGAAAACATGGCGCTTATCGATACCCCGGGCATGCTTGATGCCGTTACCGAAAAAGACCGTGGTTATGACTACATGACCGTTGTCAGCGATTTTGCCAAACTTGCCGATTTGGTGGTTTTGATGTTTGACCCCCATAAGGCCGGCACTATCAAAGAGACCTATACGGCCATCAGGGACACTCTGCCGGAATCTTCCACTGAAGACAGGATCCTCTTTGTGATGAACCGTATTGATGAATGTGACAATCTGAGCGATCTTGTCCGCTCCTACGGCACACTCTGCTGGAATCTGTCACAGATGACCGGCCGTAAGGACATACCGTATATTTTTCTCACCTACGCTCCGGCCATGGCTGAACAGACCACGGATCTTTCTTCATGGAGCATGGAACGCGATCAGTTGAAAGAAAAGATTCTCACTGCTCCACAGTTTCGTATAAACCATATCCTCCAGAATATTGATCAACAGGTCAATGAATTGCAGATGATCAGCGAGGCCATGGCCGTTTTCAGCAAACAGGGACGGGAGCTGCTGGCCAATGCCGCCAAATTCTGGATCACGGCCGGGGCTTTGGCCTTTTTTTCCAGCGGCCTGATTATGAATAAACTTACAGGCTTTCCGGAACAGACCTTTTTAGAGGCCATGATCAGCGGGTCGATTGATTTGTCCAGTTTTGTAATTCCTGTCTCGGGGGTAGCCCTGATCTCCCTTTTGTCCGGCTTCTGGTTTGTTAAATGGAGTTTTCCAAGGTTTGCCCGAAAATGGAGAGAATCGGCTGCCAATCTTGTCAACCTGAATACCGAATATAAACGCCGCCTATGGACCAAGGTGGCGGTAAAGGTTGAAGCTCTTCTCGATACTGCAACCGTTAAGGAACTTCTGGGCGGTCACATCAGGAATCTGGATAAGATCCGAAGATTTCTCCAGAAGGATCTTCAAGGGTTTTATAATAAGATACGGTAAGTAATCAGCAATAAGTTGTCAGCGGTCGGCGGTCAGCAGCCCCCCCGGATGTTATATTTTTGAGCGAACCCTAAGCAAACACGAGAATCGATCTTTTCGGTCTTTAAGGAGAAAAAAATTATGTTACCACTAGGGGAACTCCTTGTAGAACTTGGCTACGCAAAAGAGGAGCAGATAGAACAAGCTTTAAAAAGACAGAGTGATGCGGGGAGCGAATTTAAGGTTAAAATTTCGAGGAGCTTGCCATCAATACTTTTAAACTTAAGTGAGGCCAAGGTTAAATGGAAAGACCGCAGATTGGGCAATATACTTATAGAAATGGGAGTTGTCACGCCGGAACAAATAGAAGAGGCATTGCGGAGACAGAGAGAAGACAGAAGTAAGCAATCCGGGTTAGTTCTTCCTGAAGGTCTAGCCGCTTTCATGGAGCTTCCTTCTATCCTTAATTCCGCGATCAATGCCTATAATCTTCTGACAAATGTAATGGTTTTCTCCAATACCATACTGGATTCAAAGGCCAGCGGCCTTTATATTTGTGATGAAAAAACGGATGAATTGATAGTAAACTTTTATACTGATAAAAGTGAACAAATCTCTCGAATGCATGTGTCAACAGCAAATATTGCAGGATTGGCCATAAAGGACAATAAAACAATTTTAGTAGATGATCTTGGTTCCGACAAGAGATTCTCCAGCGGAATATATCAATTTTTGGATGAAAGTATAGGGCCTGTAGCCTGTGTTCCTGTCAGAATCAGATGGCAGATTGTTGGAGCTGTCGAGGTCATAAATAAAAAACATGGAAAGGCCTTTTCAGAAAAAGATATATTTCTATTGTCCGCTATTGCCAATCAGGTCGGCATCACCTTAGAAAACATCAGACTTGTAGGAGAGTTAGACCAAAGCCTTCATGAGCTTCAAGAAGCTCATGAACTTATTGTTCGGGCAGAAAAACTAAAAGCAATAGGAGAAATGTCCGGCGGCATTGCTCATGACTTTAACAACCTTCTCATGGCTATCCAGGGGAATATTTCCTTAATACAAATGGATATGGATTCCAAACATCCTTATTATGAAAGATTGAATAATATTCAAACACAGATTGTCAGTGCTGCAAAGCTAACCTCCCAATTACTCGGATATGCTAGGAAAGATACATGTGAGATAAGTCCCATTGACCTTAACCAATTAATAGAGGAAATTTCAGATACCTTTGCTCGAACCAGAAAGCAAATTGCGATTCATAAAAAATTTGCTAAGGACTTATCTGCAATAGAGGTAGACTGTGGGCAGATTGAACAGGTTTTGCTTAATCTTTTTATGAATGCTGTAGATGCAATGCCTAGTGGCGGAGATCTTATTATAGAAACCACAAATGTAACAAAGGTGGATATGAAGCAAACGGTGTATAATCCAAGGCTGGACAAATATGTTATGCTGACTATTACAGACACGGGCGTTGGCATGGATAAAAGTATATCGGAACACATATTTGAACCCTTCTTTACGACCAAGGAGGTGGGTCGAGGTACGGGGCTTGGTCTGGCTTCTTCTTATGGTATCATAAAAGATCATGGCGGATATATTGATGTTGAATCAAAGAAAGGGAAGGGGACAAGTTTCAGGATTTATATTCCTGCATCTGAAAAAGAGGTCCGGAAACCGGATATAGTTTCTGAAGAAATCATTAAAGCAACCGGTACGGTTCTCCTGGTGGATGATGAAAAAATTATTCTTGAAGTAGGCCGGGAATTGTTGGAAACAATAGGTTTTAAAGCGCTCACGGCTGGTAGTGGAGAAGAAGCGATTGAAGTTTTCAGTAAAAAAGGGGATGAGATTGACATCGTTCTGTTGGATATGATTATGCCTACAATGGGGGGCGGGGAAGTTTTTGACAGATTAAAGAAGATCAACCCGGATATAAAGGTTCTCCTTTCAAGCGGATACAGCAGAGGCGGCCAGGCTAACGATATATTGAGTCGTGGCTGTGATGGCTTCATCCAGAAACCGTTCAGAATGAGCGAATTGTCTGTTAAAATAAGAGATATACTCGGCAACTCCCGGAAAGATGGCGATGGGGCTTAAGGGTCCGCTGACGCGATACTATCCGGGTCATTCTCTTTTTTTGATTCCTACAAATGAGATGAAATTGAACCACTGGAAAAATGGATAGGCAGTATTAAAGCCTGCTCTTTTCATGAGCGCCAGGTTCTCTTCAGCGGTCAGAGGGATCAATACATTTTCCAGGGCCTCGCGCTTGTTTGAGATTTCAATCTCGGAATAGCCCATGGAGCGTTTAAAGTCGTGGTAGAATTCGACAAATTCGTTGTTGAGCACCGGGTCTTTTACAACGACTTTCTCGCTCATCACAAGAACACCGCCCGGCCTTAGGAAACCATATATTTTTTTCAAGAAATCTTCTCGAATTTCCGGGCGGATAAATTGCATGGTATAGTTGAGGATTACGGCTCCGCCCTGATTCAGGTTCAGGTCTGTGATGTCTTTTTTTTCAAATTTCAGCCTCTCCTTTTTTGAATAGATCTCAGCCTTGAGCGTTGCTTTTTCAACCATGGCCGCCGAGTTGTCAAAACCCGTGAATTTGAGCTTGAGATGCTCCAGCCGCCTGGCCAGTTCCATCAAGGTTGTTCCGGTGGAGCTGCCCAGATCATAAACCTTGTCACCGGATATTAGAAATTTTTCCAGGATCCGAGCTGTCATCTCAATGACCTGGGAGTAACAGGGAACAGAGCGCTTCAGCATGTCGTCAAAGACCTCTGCAACCCTCCGGTTGAACTGAAACTTCCCGGGCCACTCTTGTTCCCGGAATATTTCATCCTTCTGAGAGGCCGGCGGACCGTTGTTGTCTTTCATGTTTTTTCAGCCCATTGAATCAAAAAAATTGTAAGCGTTCACCAACACCCCATCTGCACGCGTGCGGCAGGCGGATATAAGATGGGCAGATGGTCAGGGTAGCCCGATCTTTCCCTCGTCTTTTCTGTTTTTGTTTTCACGGAAAAGGAGAATGGTTTTTCCCAGGACCTGAACCGCTGCAGAGCGGGTCTTTTGGGCAAGGATGGATGCGGCCTCTTTTCGGTCCAGGGGGCAGTTGGACTGAAGTTTCACCTTGATGAGTTCCCGGGCAATGAGGACCTCATCGACAGAGGCGACAAGCCGGTCGTTTATCCCCTCGCGACCTACCATTGCAACAGGAGAGAGATGATGACCCAGTCCGCGTAGATATCGCGCCTGTTTGGGGGTTACAGTCTGTCTGCTCTTTTTCGATTTGCTCATATTTTTCCATAATGTTGAATGATGATGATCTCGTGAAAAGTACCATTAAAATAGATTGGAGATTATCTCATATCCTCCGACCCAGGTTCCTATCATGCTGCCGAAGCCGGCCAGCATGAAGACGAGGAAGACCTTCAGCAGTCTGTTTTTCCACCAGCCTGTCACTTTTGACATGTCTTCCAGCACGGTTTCGAATTCGCCTGCCAGAGGCGGCCTGACCATTACCTGGACAAAGGCCGTGACATAGCCGGCGCCGATCACAGGTGTCAGGCTTGTAACCGGCGCTGCCAGAAAGGCGCTGATAATGGTGGCGGGGTGGGCCAGTGCCAAGGCAGCCCCGATTGAGGAGGGGATGCCGTTTGCCAGGATCCAGTATATGATATTGTCGCCCGCCACTGCTCCGCCCTTTTTCCAGCCGATTATTCCGATGGAGAAGATAATAAGGGCCGGAACGGCCCAGCCTATCACTTTCCAGACCGGTGAGACGGGAGGTATTGTATTAATCTCCTCCATCTGATCATTGCGGTCTTCAAACAGCGCCTTTTTTATCCCTTCCACATGGCCTGCGCCTACAACAGCCACGATTTTTTCACCTTGAGCCCTTTTGATCTTTTCAGCGAGAAACGTATCACGTTCGTCGATCAGGACCATTTTGAGTTCCGGCAATGCCTCGCCAAGTTCCTGCATAAGTTCGGACAATACATCCGTTTTTTTCAGCTCAGTCAGTTTTTCTTCTGTAATCTCAGTCTTGTCGAACAGGCTCGCAAAAAGGGTGGCTAAGAGATACGCCTTTTTGAAAAAAGAGGTTGCATGCCAGGCGCGGCGCATGGTTACACGGACGTCGCGGTCACATAAGGCCACTGGAATTTTGTGTCTGTCAGCAGCGGTTATGGCCTCAAGAAGTTCTGTTCCCGGCAGCACACCAAGCCGGCTTCCCAGTTTTTTCTGATACGATGCCAGAATCAGGTTGACCATCAGCGTGCTCAGCTGCTTTTTGTAGATTATCTCTTTGAGATTCAGGTTGATCCAGCGTTTTCTCTTGGAAAGCGCGTCGTAACGTTTGGAATCAAGTTCCACGCACACACAGTCGGGTCTCTCGTTTTCCACGACCCGGCCGACCAGATCGGCAGATTCCCGGGATATGTGGGCCGTGCCGATGAGTATTATTTCCCTGCCGTCAAGCTGAATGACATGGACGTCGGAAGAATATGGGTTTTCATGTTCAAAGGATTGCAAATCAGTCTCTAAATTGTTTTTTTTTTGAATAAAAGGGCATCCTGCAACAAAGAAACAAGTACTATAAACAGCTTTGCTCCGGTTTGCCAGTGCCAAAGATGTTGAAAAACGATTTTTATTTCAGGTAACTATTCAGCAGCACTCCATAGGAAGACGATCAGGCCGCCCAGCATACCTGATGTATAGCTGATCGACCTGCTCGCCTCCCTATGCTATGAAGCGCCCCGCAGGAAGTGCCCTTGGGGTGCGCTGCTAAACAGTTACAGCTCTTTGGTTATAGCTATATTGGGCATCACACTGAATGGTTACTATTTCAGGAAAATTAGGCTC
>DAOVYS010000047.1 GCA_030635485.1 Pseudomonadota bacterium
CGACTGACGGCTTTATTCGTGACAGTCTTGGCTGGGTCTATTTCAAGCGCGGCGATTTCGAAAAGGCCGCAAGCGAGCTTGAAAAGGCGGTTGAGATCGAACCCGACGATCCGACGATCCTCGATCATCAGGGAGACGCGTATTTGAATCTCGGCAAGATTGAACAGGCCAGGGAAGCCTATGAACGGTCGATAGAACTTCAAAAGGACGAGGAAAAGAAAGAGGTAATCCGGGGCAAGATCGAGTTGTTATCTTCATCTGATGATAAGGTTCCGGATTCCACCCCATAAGCAATCTGCTTTCATTATTTGGAAGCTTTTCTATAGATGCCGCATCGCACGTGCTTAAGGGTGTCTTGAATAATTTAGGATTTTCGTTCGATGTCAAGGAACAGTAAAAACGAAAAAGCACCCATTCGGGTATAAACTCCGCATATTAGGTATATGTGAGCATTTTTCATTTTTGCTGTGACGCCGAGATCGGACGAAAAGACAATTATTCAAGATGGCCTTAAGGCTGTCGGTAAGTATACCCCGCTTAATGTTAAAGATTTCTAAATCCAGTTTAAAGTTCCTGAATCTCCTGTCGGTTTTACTCCTTTTCCTTTCAGGCTGCGCAAAACTACCCTGTTCTGTTGCGGTCAGCGTAGAGGAACGGTTGGCTGCGGAATCGAGTTTTAAGGAAATGTTGGCCGCACACCGGGAGTGTGATTGCTGTTGTGATGCTGATGTGATTGTTACATTAGAGTCGCCTCTCAGGTCCGGCACCTTTTCAGGCTATCTTGAAGTCATGCCTCCATCATATCTCAAGTTTGTCGGTCTGAACCCGTTGGGGCAGCCGTTAGTTGTTCTGAATACGGATGGAAGGAATTTTCAATATGTGGTCGTGCCTGAAGCCATGGGGTATGAGGGCAGTGTCCGTGCCAAGGCGTTTGAGAACTATTCTCCTGAAGGCTTCATGCCTGAAGTAAGTTATTATTTTCTGACCGGACGGCTGTGGCCGGAGGTGACTGTAATTTCCGACGTGGGTAAAGACCCGGATACCATGGGATATTGGATTACGTTTGTTTCGGATAATGGATCAAAACAGAGTCTGGTCCTGTTTGAACCGCATGAAAAATATCTTTTGAGGCATCTGGTGTTGGACAGGAACAGATCCATACTCATGGATATTCAATACGGTGACTATCAATTTATGGATCCAAAGGCAAAGGATGGGGAACGGACATGCCGGCTGCCGGGAACCATCATGGTAACCTCCGCATCTCACAATGGAGCCCTTAAGCTTTCACTGCGTGATTGGGCAACGGATGCATTTTTTTGCGAAAAAGACTTTCGGATTGAGATCCCGGACAATTTTAAGCTGGTGATAGTGAAATAAACGTAACCGTTCATCAGAAATATAAACTTAAATATTCGGGTACGTGCAAAAAACTTTAAAAAACCACGAAACGTAAATGTTTGGCAGCACTTCCGCTGGGCGTACCTGAAGTGCTGCCGAATATTTACGAATAAACAATGAAACCTTATTACGATACATCCGGGATTGACAGGCTGCTTCCGCTTGTCAGAAAACCGAGCCGTTATGTCGGCAATGAATTTAATGTGGTCAGGAAGGAGTGGGACAGCGTTCGTTTGCGAATGGTTCTGGTCTTTCCTGATCTTTATGAGATCGGCATGTCTCATCAGGGACTGCAGATCCTTTACCATATTCTGAACAGCCGGGATGAATTTCTTGCGGAACGGGCTTATGTCCCTGAACCGGATTTCGAGAATTTGCTGAGGAAAGAGAAAAAAAGTCTATTTTCCCTGGAATCTCGAAGACCGCTTAGCCATTTCGACGTCATCGGTATCACCCTTCCTTACGAACTTTGTTACACGAATGTACTGACCGTGCTCGACCTTGCGGGTATTCCCTTTAGGTCAAATGAGCGTGATGATTCACATCCGCTCATACTTGGCGGTGGAGTGTGCTCATTCCATCCTGAGCCTGTTGCCGATTTTTTTGATGCGATTTTTCTTGGAGACGGTGAAGAGGGTTTGATTGAAATTGCGGCTATCCTGGCTGATGCCAAAACTGAAAAGGTGGGCCGGGCCGAAACGCTTGACCGTCTTAGTCGTGTGAATGGCGTCTATATCCCTTCTTTTTTTGTGCCTCAATACGGGGAAAAGGGTGAATTTTGCGGGATAAAATCTTTAAAAAAGGGTTACGAAAAGGTTGTAAGACGAATTCTGCCGACCCTTGAAACCGGATCTGATGCATTTTCTCCACTTGTGCCGCTCTCAAAGATTGTTCATGACCGGTTAGCCGTTGAGATCGCAAGGGGCTGCACGCGCGGTTGCCGTTTTTGTCAGGCGGGTATTGTTAACCGCCCTGTAAGGGAACGGTCTCCGGAAGATATTGTGAGGCTGGCAAAAAACGGAATTGAGCAGGGCGGATTTGAGGAACTGGCGCTGCTTTCCTTAAGTACCGGAGATTACCAGTGCCTTTCGGAAGTTCTTATACGTCTTATGGATTCTTTTGCAAAGCAGCATGTCTCTGTCTCCATGCCTTCAATGCGTGTTGGTACGCTGACCCCGGAGATAATGGAACAGATCAGGCGGGTTCGAAAGACCGGCTTTACCTTGGCGCCCGAAGCTGGAACAGACCGGCTGCGTAGAGTGATAAATAAGGGGATTACCGAGGAGGACTTGCTCGATACATGCAGGTCTGCATTTAATCTCGGCTGGAAACTCATCAAACTCTATTTTATGTTCGGCCTGCCAACCGAGACTGCGGAAGATTTTGAGGCCATCCCGGAACTTGCGCAAAAGGTCGTAAGAAGTGTAAACCGACCCGGATGTCGAATCAATGTCAGTGCGGCGACCTTTGTCCCAAAGCCACACACCCCGTTTCAGTGGGAAGGCCAGTTGTCTATTGATGAGGGGTTTGAGCGCATTGACTTGCTCAAAGACCGCCTCAAGGGAAAGTCATTTAATCTGAAGTGGCACAGTCCGAGGCAGAGTTTTATGGAAGGCGTCATGTCCCGGGGCGACAGGCGTCTGTCTCGCGTCATTGAGGAGGCGTGGCGCAGGGGGGCGCGTCTTGACGCCTGGACGGATTATTTCCGGATCGAGACATGGATGAATGCCGGAGAATCATGTTCCATTGATTTTAAAACCTATCTGAAATCGCGAACTCCTGGAGATCCGTTGCCATGGCAGCATCTGGATGTCGGTGTGAATGAGACGTTCCTTAAAGAGGAATTGGATAAGGCGGTCAGGGAAGTCTACACCCCTGATTGCAGAGTGCATGGCTGTCAGAATTGCGGCTTATGTGATTTTGAGACTGTCAAGCCTATTGTGAATCGTCCCTCGGTGGATGAAAAGAATGGACAGACCGATTCTGGTGAGCCGGTTCAGATAAAGCGGACCCCGGATCATGTGGAATATGAAGTTTCCGTTAAGCGCGGGCTGAACAGCCGGGAGGTCCGCCATTTCGTTTACAGATTTTCCTATTCAAAACTGGATGATGTGAGATTTCTCGGTCATCTTGAATTGATCCAGGTGTTTTTCCGGGCCTTTAGGCGTGCAGGTCTCCCTCTTAATTTCTCTCAAGGATTCAATCCGTCGCCTAAGGTTTCCTTTAGTCCGGCCCTGCCGCTTGGGACGGAGAGTGTTGCGGAATACCTGTTTGCAGACTTGAGCGAGCCTGTCGCGGATATCGTGGAATTGATGCATACGGTTAATGGACAGTTGCCCTCAGGACTTGTTGTTACCGCAATCGAGACCGGTTCAGGAGAAAAAGATCCTGGCAGGATTGAGACCTGTTATGAAATTGCCCCTGCCGCTCCTCTCTCAATAGTTGATTTTGACGGATTTTTTGCAGGCAATAATTTTTTTGTTTCACTGGTGAGAAAGGGAAAGGTGAGACGGGTTGACGCAAGGGAGATGGTGAGTGAGCTGTCGTTGACCAAAGAGGGGAAGATCCGGCTGGTTCTCTTAAGCGAGTCGGGAAAGGCGGGTCTTAAACCCATGGAATTGATTGCGCAACTCTTTGCGTTTTCAGAGGATGTGGCCCGGACAGCCAGGGTTCTTAAGGTGTGGGTGAGAGAAGCCGGCATTAAAGAGTGAAGGGTGAAAGGTGAACTATTACGTTGGCCGACTTAACTGTAAATATTCGGTTAACCCATCTCGTGATATTTAACTGTGTAGGGTGTGCATCGCGCACCTTTATTGTTGGTTGGCCCCTAAAATGGTGCGCATTGCGCACCCTACACAGTGCAACTCGTGATTTTGCACTAATTGGTTAACCGAATACTTACACTTAACTCTACTTAACTCAGTAATATAATTATGGTTATAAAATCATGGCTACTGATTTAGTAATTAATGCTACTTTATATGAGACCCGGATTGCGGTTGTGGAGTATGGCAATCTGGTGGAATTTTATTTGGAACGGCCCGCGGAAAAGGGTCTTGTCGGGAATATCTACCAGGGCAAGGTCGTTCGTGTTTTGCCGGGCATGCAGGCAGCTTTTGTGGATATCGGGATTGATCGGACCGGTTTTTTGTATGTGGACGATGTTCTTACCAGTACGGTCGAGCTTGATGACATAGTCAGAATGCATGCCGAAGGAGCATTCTGCTGGTTGAGGCCGCCGCCTGATTATGTGCCCCACAGGGTGTCCGGGATGAACATTGAGGATATGCTGACCGAGGGTCAGGAATTGCTGGTACAGGTCTGTAAGGAGCCGATCGGCACAAAAGGGGCGCGGCTTACATGTCAGATTACGTTGCCGTGTCGAAATCTTGTTTTCATGCCCATGACCGACCATATCGGGATATCACGTAAGATAGAGGATGAGGGTCTCAGAAACCGTCTGCGCAAGGAGATCGAGGATCTGCGTCCGGCCGGCACCGGATTTATTGTCAGGACTGCGGCGGAGTTTGCTTCCCGGGAATGTATGGAGGCGGACATGGAGTTTCTGCTTCACCTCTGGAGAGAGATACAGGATAATGCCAAAAATTCCCCGGCTGGAACGCTTGTGCATCGGGATCTTGACATCATTTTAAGGGCGGTCAGAGATATTTTTTCCCCAAATGTTGATCGAATAGTGGTTGATGACCCCAAGACCTATAATCGTGTTTTTAATTTTGTGGAGACGTTTGCGCCGCGTCTGACAGGAAAAATTCATCTGTGTGACGAAGATACTCCTGTGTTTGATTACTACGGGGTGGAGGTGAATATCAATCATGCGCTGGATAAAAAAATCTGGCTTCGATGCGGGGGATATATCATCATTGAGGCGACCGAAGCATTGACTGTAATTGATGTGAATACAGGCCGTTTTGTGGGCAAGAATGATCTGGAACAGACTATATTCAAGACCAACATGGAGGCGGTCAAGGAGATTGCATACCAGCTTCGGCTCAGAAATATCGGTGGAATAATTATTATCGATTTTATTGATATGGAGGATGAGAGTCACCGTGACGACATGTTCAGGGCTTTGAAAGAGGCCGTCAAAAATGATAAGAGCCGGGTTAATATTCTAAAAGTCTCAGAATTCGGTCTTGTTCAGATGACGAGAAAGAGAAATCGTGGGGCCTTGTCCCAGATGATGTGTGAGCCGTGTCCGTATTGTCGTGGTGAAGGGTTATTGAAATCGCGCCGGACTGTCTGCTACGAGATCTTCAGGAAAATTTCCATTGCAGCGAAAAAAATGGCGGTTCCAGATGTTAGACTAAAGGTCCATCCAGCGGTTGCGGACCTGATGCTGAACGAAGAGTCGGGTACGGTCGATAATATTGAAAAGAAGATAGGCAAGAGGCTCACCATTGTTCCCGCGCATGATCTGCATGTGGAAAAATATGAAATAGTCTGGGGGTAGTAATCTCCTTATGCCTTGACAAACAGGCATGTTGCATATATTGTATGCTGTTTCTGTTGTAAGGAAGCTGTGGAGCGATTTTTTTTAACCCATTGTTAGATATTTGGAGATAATTTATGTACGCGATTGTTCGTACCGGCGGGAAACAGTATCAGGTAGCTACCGGCGAGAGGCTGCGTGTTGAGAAGATCACGGGTGAGGTCGGTGATACTGTTGAGCTGGCAGATGTGTTAATGATAGCTGACGGGGACGATGTCAAGGTTGGACAGCCGTTCCTGGACGGCATCCGGGTCAGTGCTCGGATCGTGGAACAGGCCAAGGCAAAGAAAGTCATGGTCTTCAAGAAAAAACGCCGGAAAGGTTATAGGGTCAAAAGGGGTCATCGACAGTTATACACGGCCCTGGAAATAACCGCTATTTCATCTTAATTCGGCAGGGCTGGAAGTATGTAGCTATTAGACTTTAGCGATTAGCTGTCAGCTTAACTGCTTGTTCAATTAAGTTTTCGGCTAAAGGCTGACTGCTAAAATCTTGAAATAGATAATTACAAGATACGAGAGGTGTTGGTGTGGCACATAAAAAAGCGGGCGGCAGCTCGAGAAATGGCCGGGACAGTGCAGGTCAACGGCGCGGTGTAAAGAGATTCGGTGGTCAGATTGTTCTGGCAGGCAATATCCTGGTTCGTCAGTTGGGCACTAAGATTCATCCGGGAACCAACGTTGGTCTGGGTAGGGACTACACACTTTTTGCCAAGGTCGACGGAGTTGTGACGTATGAAAAATTCGGCCGTAACCGCAAGAGAGTAAGTGTGTATCCTGTTGAATCAGTTTCATGAGGCTTCTTTTTAAAAGCTGCTGATAACGGAATAAGTTTGTAATCCTGACAGGACCCTAAGTGCGGGGCCGGCACCACCTTTTTCTCATTTGAGGTGAAGGTGGTGCCGGCCCCGCAGGTTGGGTTGAATGATAGTGAAACCCAACATTTCAAAGGCACGTGTTCCGCGTGCACCGGCCTTTTTTTCAACCCCCTTATTCCCCTAGATAACTTTTTCAACAATTATTGGCGTCTGCAATGGCTTTTATTGATGAGGCAAAGTTTTTTGTCAAGGCCGGGGACGGCGGCAATGGTTGCGTCAGTTTCAGGCGTGAGAAGTATGTGCCCAAAGGCGGGCCTGACGGAGGGGACGGCGGCAGAGGCGGTTCTGTTTTTCTTGAGGCGTCAACCCGGCTGAAGTCTTTAATTGATTTCAGGTACAGATCCCATTTCAAGGCTGAAAGGGGCTCTCATGGACAGGGGAAAGACCGTCACGGCCGGAAAGGCAAAGACCAGACCATCCTGGTTCCGGCCGGCTCACTGATAAAGGATGTCGATACCGGCGAGATTCTGGCCGATCTTGTAGAGGATGGAGATCGGTTCCTGGCAGCCAGGGGCGGTAGAGGCGCCAAGGGCAATCATCATTTCGCATCAGCCCGGAATCGGGCGCCCAGAATTGCCGGCCAAGGACAACCGGGCGAGGAATCCTGGTTTCGGATCGAACTTAAACTTCTAGCCGACATTGGCCTTATCGGTCTGCCCAATGCGGGCAAATCCACTCTCCTTTCCAAGCTTTCCGCAGCCAATCCAAAAGTGGCGCCCTATCCCTTTACGACCCTTGAACCCCAGCTTGGCGTGCTTAATTTTAATTACATTGATCCCTGTATTATTGCCGATATCCCAGGTCTGACCGAAGGGGCGCACAAGGGGGTCGGACTCGGGCACAAGTTTTTAAGGCACATTGAGCGTACAAAGGTGCTTTTACATATAGTTGACGCCACAGGATTTGAAGACGGACCGCTAAAGGATTACCTGACATTGGAAAATGAGCTTCGTCTTTACAAGGAGGAACTCCTGGAAAGGCGGTTTATGGTACTCCTGAACAAGATTGATCTGTTGGAGGACGATGCAAGGCTGAAGGAGATCTCAGATGCCTTTGAAGCGCATGGTGTGGAGATCTATGCGATTTCAGCTCTCACAGGGACAGGACTTGACAGACTGAAGGAGATCCTCGAGGAGTTGATGGAGTCCTTTAATGTGAAATTGAAACAGACCGAGCCTACCGAGTAATGGTTTGATCCGAGCATGCAGGTAATTAATATGCTTCAGCCTTCAACCTTCGACCTCAATACCTTTTAAGTTACAAAACATGACCTTTCAAGTTTCAAAAGAAGAAGGCCTGTTGCTGCGTCAGACCCATTTGGAAAACGCGAAACGCGTGGTTGTAAAGGTGGGAAGCGCGGTACTGACAGGCAAAGACGGTTTGAACCGTACGGTTTTGAAGAATCTTGCTCAAGACCTTTTTTGGCTCCGAGAGATGGGTCGTGAGGTGATCCTTGTCACTTCAGGCGCTGTGGCCGCTGGGAAGAAGAGACTCAATCTGGCTGTCCGAGAGATCAGCTTAAGGGAAAAGCAGGCAGTGGCTGCAATCGGACAGAGTAGTCTGATGCGGGCCTATGAAGATATATTTGATGAATTGGGCCAGAAGGTTGCCCAGATTCTGCTGACCCATAACGACCTTTCACACAGGAACCGTTATCTCAATGTACGGAATACAATCCTTACCCTGCTTGAATGGGGGCTTATTCCCATTATCAATGAAAACGACACGGTTTCGGTCGAGGAGTTGCGGTTTGGTGATAATGATAATCTGGGCGCCCTGGTCACCAATCTTATCGAGGCCGATATGCTGGTCTGTCTGACCGACGTTGACGGTCTCCATACAGGGCACCCTGATTCAGATCCCGAGGCGCGGCCCGTTTATACGGTTGTAAGGGTCAATAAGCAGGTGGAGGATATGGCGGGCCATGCAAAAAGCGCGCTTGGTTCCGGCGGAATGAGAAGTAAGATCAACGCTGCCAAGATGGTCTCTGCACGTGGAGGGTGTTCCTATATAGGGCCGGGTAAAAGAAAGGGAATCTTAAAGAGTCTGTTTGAAGGTGAGTCTGTGGGCACCTTTTTTCTTCCCTGTAAGAAAAAGATGCATACAAGGAAACACTGGATTGCGTACACCCTGCGTCCAAAAGGTTTCCTGGTTCTTGATCAAGGCGCATGTCGCGCTCTGGTGGAAATGGGCAGAAGTCTGCTTCCATCGGGAATAGTTGAGACACGCGGCAATTTTAAGGTTGGGGCGCCTGTCCATTGTCTGAATAATGATGGGGAGCCAGTTGCAGCAGGACTTGTGAATTACGGATCTGTTGATATTGAAAAGATCCGTGGCAGGCACACCTCGGAGATCGAAAAGATCCTGGGGTACAAGGACAGCGATGAGGTAATTCACAGGGATAATTTAGTGATATTATAAGGAGAACTGATCATGTCGTTGCAGGAAACCATTGAAACTATGGCGGTTAACGCAAAAAAGGCGGCCAGGGGACTGATGAGCCTTTCTACGAACGCCAAGAACGGAGCCCTTGCCCGGATGGCCGATGCCTTGAAGGAAAAGAAGGAGTTTATTCAGACGGAGAACGAAAAGGATCTGACGGCAGGCAGGGAAAAGGGGCTGTCATCAGCCATGCTGGACCGTCTGCACCTTTCCGACAAGGTGATAAATTCAATGGTAACCGGCCTTCACGAAGTGGCCGCCCTTCCGGATCCTGTCGGCGAGGTCACGGAGATGGCCAAAAGGCCGAGCGGAATTACGGTCGGCCGGATGAGGATCCCTTTAGGCGTTGTCGGAATGATCTATGAGTCACGTCCCAATGTGACGGTTGATGCGGCAGCTCTATGCCTCAAGGCAGGGAATGCGGTTCTTCTGCGCGGCGGTTCCGAGGCCATCCATTCCAACCTCGCGCTTGCCAAACTGTTTCAGGAGTGTCTTGTAAAACAGAATATTGATCCTGCCGCAGTTCAGGTTGTGGCGGTAACAGACCGGGAGGCGGTGAATGCGCTTTTGAGCCTTGAGGATTATATTGATCTGATCATTCCGCGCGGCGGTGAGGGATTGATCCGGTTTGTGGCACAAAATTCACGGATCCCGGTGTTGAAACATTACAAGGGCGTATGTCATGTCTTTGTGGATAAGTCGGCGGATCTTGAAATGGCGACCCGGATTGCCGTGAATGCAAAGGTGCAGAGACCGGGAGTCTGCAATTCCATGGAATGCCTTCTCGTGCATAAGGATATTGCCGATACCTTTCTCCCAAAGGTGGGTGCTGAGTTTGGCAGGGCAGGGGTTGAACTCCGCGGGTGTCCTGTCTCCAAATCCATTTTGCCTGATGCCGTGGCAGCTCAGGAGTCTGATTGGGGAATGGAATTTCTGGATCTGATCCTCGCCGTAAAGGTGGTTCCGGATATTAAAGGCGCCATGGACCATATTGCTGAATACGGTTCCCAGCACACGGAATCAATAGTGACCTCTGATTATTCAAACGCTCAGCGGTTTTTAAGGGAAGTGGACGCCTCAACTGTCATGATAAACGCCTCCACCCGTTTCAGTGACGGCGGCGAATTTGGTCTGGGAGCTGAAATCGGAATCAGCACAACCAAGCTCCACGCATACGGCCCCATGGGTTTGAAGGAACTCACAACACGGAAATTCATTGTGTATGGTGAAGGTGAGATACGCAGTTAATCCCTGAACCTCAAAAGGGCCATTTATGGACAGACACCAGTTACTGTGCATAGGAAGACGCACATGACGCATCCCCGGCTTAAGGACGCCCATGGACGGCCCATTGAACCTGGAGAACGGATCGGTCTGTACGGCGGAACCTTTGACCCGGTTCACAATGGGCATCTGGCAGCGGCTGTACGGGTCACAGAGGCTTTTTCCCTTGATTCCCTTTTGTTTATCCCTGCCATGTACCCCCCTCATAAGAAGAAAATTGCCATAACGCCGTTTGAACACCGGGCCGCAATGCTGCAGATAGCTGTGGCAGGGCGGCCCGGTTTTTTTGTGTCGGCAATCGAGTCGGAAAGAAAAGGCCTGTCCTACACTGTTGATACGTTGACCAGACTGCGGCGCCGGCTTGGAGACGGGGTTGATCTCTTTTTCGTAATCGGGATGGATATGTTTGCTGATATAGGTACATGGAAGGAGTTCGAACGTATCCCCGAGCTTTCAGATCTGGTTGTGATAGAAAGGCCTGCCCACGACCGGGAATTGATGCAAGAGATGATGGGTCTCTATTTTTCCGATTACACGTTTGAACCAGTCCAAAATGCGTGGGTGGGCAAGGGGAATAAGGGCAGGATTCATCCGCTCTCCATGGAGCCGGTTCCGATCTCATCCACCCGGATCAGGCAGATGTACAGATCCGGCCGGTCGATCAGGGACCTCGTGCCGTCCGGAGTGGAGGAATATATGAATAGATTCAGAAACGTCTTTGCCTGAAAAGGAATCAACAAACATGATAACATTATTAGACTATGGGGCCGGCAATGTCAGAAGCGTTATAAATGCCATAGAAAGTCTCGGCGAGCAGGTACGGGTTGTCTCCAATATCGATGATATAATATTCGCGGAAAAGCTGGTTTTTCCCGGAGTCGGCAATTTCGGCAGCATGATGCGGATTCTGAACCAAAAGAATTATTTTAATGCATTAAAGGATTATCTGCTCTCGGATCGACCCTTTCTTGGAATATGTCTTGGGCTGCATGCGTTGTTTGAAAGAAGTGAAGAGGACCTTGATGTTAAGGGGTTGGGGTTGATACCAGGTTCTGTAAAACGGTTCAATGTTGACCTCTCGGTTCCCCATATTGGCTGGAACGGCATAAATATCAAAAAGGCATCAGGAATTTTTAACGGATTGCGCGGAGATGAAAAGTTTTATTTTGTACACTCATTTTATGTTGTGCCGGAACAGGATTCGGTTGTTTTGACAACTACCAATTACTCCACTGAGTTTGTCAGCGGCATTCAAATGGGAAATATCACGGCAACACAGTTCCATCCTGAAAAGAGCGGAGCCGCCGGGATATGCGTATTGCAGAATTTTCTTGAATCCGCCGCCTGTTCCACGGTTCCTCCAAACGTTACCAATAAAACAAAGCTGGCCAAGAGAATAATCGCGTGCCTTGATGTCAGATCAAATGACCGGGGAGACCTTGTAGTTACAAAGGGTGATCAATATGATGTCCGTGAAGACGGTGATGTGAGAAATCTAGGCAAACCGGTTGAACTTGCCGGATACTATTATCAGGAAGGCGCTGATGAGATCACATTTCTGAATATCACCGCGTTTAGAGATTTCCCTCTGACCGACATGCCGATGATTGATGTGCTGAAACAGACCTCCAGGAATGTCTTTGTTCCATTGACCATAGGCGGCGGGATCAGGGATTATACTGACAAGAACGGCAGAGAATACACCGCCCTGGAGGTTGTGGCTGAATATTTCAGGTCGGGCGCGGATAAAATTTCCATAGGAAGTGATGCTGTTCTGATTGTTGAGGAGTATTTGCGGACAGGCGAAATGGTCGGCAAAAGCTCAATTGAACAGATATCAAAAGTCTATGGAGCTCAGGCTGTTGTTATTTCCATTGACCCGAGAAGGGTATATGTCTCATCGCCTGATGATGTGGACCACCATGTGATAGAGACGAAAATCGCGGGACCGAACGGTGAAAGATATTGCTGGTACCAATGTACGATCAAAGGTGGAAGAGAAGGAAGAGATCTTGACGCGGTGACACTGGCCGAGGTTTGCGAAAAGCTGGGCGCCGGAGAAATCCTGTTAAATTGTATTGATAAAGACGGAACAAACTCGGGTTTTGATATTGAGCTGATAAACAGTGTCTGGAACGCGGTAACGATTCCTGTGATAGCATCAAGCGGCGCGGGTTGCGTGGAGCATTTTTATGAAGTATTTGAAAAAACCGGAGCGGAATCCGCGTTGGCTGCCGGGATATTCCACAGAAAGGAAGTCCCTATATCGGATGTTAAAAACTATCTGAGCGATAAGGTCGAAATCAGATGACCCAGACCATTTATATTGCAATTGCCGTATGTTTCGGCATTTTGTGCCTGGTGACAGGATTTCTGATCGCACATTTAAAGGCTCAACGTGAGATTGTTGTGCTGAAACAGGAAAATATGCGCCTTTCTACAAGGCTTGAAATGGAAGAGCGCAACCAGTCGGAAAAGCTCGCTGCTCTTAATCAGGCGGAAGATCGGTTTAAAGATACCTTTGCAGCCCTTTCAAACCAGGTATTAAAAAGCAGCAATGAGGAATTTTTGCAGCTTGCACAGGAAAGCATGAAACAGTTCCACGTCCAGGCTCGTGCCGACCTTGAAAAACGGGAAAGATCGATCCACACCCTTGTTGAGCCGATAAAAGAGGCTTTGCTGCAGACTGGGAAACAGATCCATCGGATTGAAAAGGAGCGTAGCGCTGCATACGGCAATCTGGAAAAATATCTGGACTCAATGAGTAAGACCCAGGAGCAGTTGCAGAAC
>DAOVYS010000254.1 GCA_030635485.1 Pseudomonadota bacterium
GCTTTTTTAAGACATCTTGCAACAACCGGAAAATTTCAGCATCTACCCATAAACAGTTCACATACGACGGATTACGCTTCGCTAATCCGCCCTACGCTGGCTTTAGCCCCAAGCTAACACAAAAAAACAACAATGAAAATAAGTACAAGTACTTACACGAAACCAAATATATTTGTAAATTCAACCGGTTATTCTGAGCATTTTTTAGAAAAATGTTCGAAATTTTTTTAATGAGCCGGGGACAGAATGATTTTCGCAAAAAACGCGAAAAAATTCAGTCCCCTTCGCGCTATTCCTAATTCCTAATTCCTCCCCTCCCATACTCCCGGAATCACGATCTTGCAGAATTTACATTGATTTCCTGTCATATTATAATGCGTCGTCCCTTCAGGACGATTCCCTGTATGGACCCCATACCGGTGGCTGAAGCACACCGGCTATACGCCTCCACCCCTGTCGGGGTTTACCAATACAGTATTTATGGATAAAGGGCAGGGATAAACAAAGAATCTGTTGCGTTTACGACGATACAGGATTTGGATACGTGCAGGTTACCCCGCAGTAGTTTGAAAAGACCAACTCTTTACCGAGATGGTGGACATACTCAGGAAGAAGGGGGATATACCCATACCAGCACATTTGACAAAATCGACCAGGATTGACGAACATGGCTTTTACCAATATGATTTTACGTGGGGATAGACAAGAATTTTATTGTCAGCTGTGAGAATGGTGTAGTCTTTGAGTCGAGCAGTTGCAGTTATTATTCGGTCAGCGGGGTCGGAATGAAAAAATTCCGGCAGGGAATAGGCTTCCTCAATTATATCCAGGGTTATATTTTCAACATGCCAGTGGTTTAGCGCTACGTAATATCGGAACCACTTTTTCCAGTGTTGATTTAATTCAATGCGGCCGCGTTCAGATGCACAGGCTATTTCAGCTGCGCTAATGGCAGACACATGAATTTGTACATCTTTTTTCTGCAGAAGGGAGTCGCATCCTTGGATAGACAATTCGGGTCGGATATTGCCCAGATTATAGCGCAGGTGTCCAGGAGAAGCTTCACAACTTTAACATCTCCCAGTGATTTTCAGAAATCATGGGTTCAGTTAAATCTCCTTTGACGGTGACGCTTCCGAGGCCGCAACCAAGCTTCGTATGATTCTTTTTATTTTTTGGTTCAAGTGGAATTAAGTGGGCTATTGGTATGTTGCGCTTGCAGATTTCTATAATTTCTCCTTGCTCGACAAGAGAAATAAACTTGCTCAAATTATTTTTAAATTCCGCAATATTTGTCAACTTCATATCCACATGATAGGCCAACTATATGGCCATGTCAGCCGTTTTTTATTCATTGTCGCAGACATTAAAAAAGCGGCCGGTTCAGCCTTCGCCCTTCCCTCCCATGCCGGGCAAAAAGGACTGCGGGTCTATTTCTGTTTCTTTCTGAACCGCCTTTTTGTTCACTGCCTCTTTGTTCACTACCGGCGCCACTCGCCTGACGCTTCTTGTAGAAATTCTCTTTCCAATGGCAACGGAGCCCTTTATAAGAAATTCGTCAAAATTACAGTCAAATATATTTGATTTTGCCCTTCTGGAGGCCACGAAGTAGACCCTTGCCCGGACACCTTCACCGATTTCGAGGAACTGAATCTGCGACCTCTTGTGCTCCGCAAAGAGATGATATTCCTTATCCAGAATGAATTTTGGAGAACGGAACCGCTTAACATATGACATATTCCGGGCACCGTCACGATAGATGATGTTGAAGACGATATTCTCTTCCAACTTGCCGACCCATGCGAGATTGTGTTCCACAAACAGTTTGTCGGTTACATTGATAACCTTGTACATGCCATTGCTAAAAATAAGCAGCATCCGGTCATATTCGGAACAGGCAAAAGAGGCGCCGTCAGGGTCTTCCTTGATCTGGTGCCCCAGAAAACCGCTCTTCCGGTTGTAACCGACTGTGAGGTTCAAGATAGCAACTTTCCTGGCATCAACCTCCTGAAATGTCTTAATCCTGGTTCGACGCGGATAAAAACTGCCATAGCGCACAAGCAGATCATCCAAGTATCTGATCGTGAACCCCTTCATATCCTTAAGGTATTTAACCGTCTTACTTATCCTGGACTTGACCTCTTTGATCTCCTTATGCTTCCTATTGATATCATAACGTGAAATTCTCTTTATACGAATCTCAAGAAGTCTGTCAATATCCTCGCGCCGCACGTCTCGTTCCAACCTGTCACGGTACGGCACAAGCTCTGTTTCTATGGTTTCTATGACCCCCTTCAGGCTGTTGCACTCCTCAATCTCTTTATACAGCCTCTCCTCGATAAATATCTGCTCCAGGATATGTGCATGAAGTCTTTCCTTAAGCCGGTCCAGTTCAATTTGCAGCTCCTTTTGCAGATCCCGGACCAGTTTTTCAGTGTTAAAGCAAAGCACATCGTCAACCGAAGGATTAACCGGCCTGCCGTCACGAATCACTGTCAGATTCGGACTGATGGATACTTCACAATCGGAAAAGGCATAAAGAGCCCTGATCGTATCACTCGCATAGACCCCGCGGGCCAGCTTGATCTCGATCTCAACCTCCTCAGCCGTATAATCATTAATCGACTGGATCTTGATTTTGCCGCTACGAGCCGCTTTTTCAATACTCTCAATAAGAGACTGCGTGGTGGTCGTATACGGGATCTCGTTGATAATTACAGTCTTTTCGTTCTTTTCAACTATTCCGGCACGGCACTTTATCCTGCCGTTCCCCTTATTATAGTGGGTGACATCCAGTAATCCGCCCTGAATGAAATCGGGATACACTTCAAAAGGTTCGTCTTTTAATATCTTTATCTGGGCATCGAGCAGTTCACAGAAATTATGAGGCATTATCTTGGTAGCCATGCCCACTGCAATACCTTCCGCTCCCTGGATAAGAAGAAGAGGCAGTTTTGCGGGAAGGGTGACGGGTTCGCGCATGCGGCCGTCGTATGAATCAACAAATTCGGTCAGATCTTCGTTAAACAGGGTCGCCTTTGCCAGAGGAGAAAGTCTGCATTCAATATACCGGGAGGCAGACGCATGGTCGCCGGTATAGATATTCCCGAAATTACCCTGCCGATCTAAAAGAAATCCTTTGTTGGCCAGATTGACCAGAGCCCCGAATATGGATTGGTCGCCGTGGGGATGAAGTTTCATGCTGGCTCCGACCACATTAGCCACTTTATTAAAACGGCCGTCATCCATATTGAACAGGGTCTGCATGATGCGACGCTGAACCGGCTTCAGCCCGTCGGCAATATCCGGAATAGCTCGCTCCTTGATAACATAAGAGGTGTAGTCAAGAAAATTCTCGTCAAAGAGTCTGTGTAATTCGCCGTAATGGTTTGTCGTGTCCATTCTTGTTTCCTAGCAGGATTTCAGGGGTTGGAAGGGCAAAAAGCTCCAACCTTTGACCCCCGATCCCTGATCC
>DAOVYS010000225.1 GCA_030635485.1 Pseudomonadota bacterium
TGACATAAATCGCCTTCAATGTTTTCTCCAAGGTCAAATGACCAAAAAACAAAGCGTACGAATAGTCCCCCTTTTCAAACAAATGCCCTGCCACTTTCCAATCTTGAGTGGCAGTATTAAGCCAATATTTCATTCTTTCATCTTTTTTCATAGTAACTCATAAATACGGGCGGCCTTTGGTAGTTTCGTTAGTTTGTCATCCTTAATATGATGGCGAGGGTAAATTCTCAAAGTTGGGGACATCATGTCGCAAGTATAACTGCCTTCAGGTATACGTGATATTTGATCGCCGGTCAATTCCTTTGAAGGAGGAATAAATATTAAAAATTCGGTTAACCCATCTCGTGATATTTAACTGTGTAGGGTGTGCATCGCGCACCTTTATCCTTGATTGGCCCCTAAAATAGTGCGCAATGCGCACCCTACACAGGGCAATTCGTTGATTTTGCACTAATGGGTTAACCGAATACTTACTGCTATTGTTTAATAACCACCTGGTTTCACTGGCATTGCTAAATGAAAAAATCACTTTTTAGATGCGAGATGTAAATTAGAAGCCCCTTTTTGGGGTCAAAAACAGTATTGTAAGGGCGGTAGGCTTTTATGCTATGCCCTTAATAAAAACAACCGGGGGACAGTACCGTAACCTGGCGCAGCATTATTGATTCATCATTAGTCAGTCCGGCACGTTTGGCTGCCTCTTCCCATCCGGTCCGGATAATTTCAGTAATTTCATTCTGGATATCTGACGCTTCCCGGCTCGACAACCCGAATTGACCTGCCGAACTCAGCGCATTGCGGAGCGTGGCTGTCCGCCCTTCTCCACCCACGACCATTGCCTGGTTGGTTGTTATGCCTCCCCGAAGCATTGGACAGATATCATATGCCGGGGTCAGGGTGTACTGGCGGCCATCCCAGAAAAAGGCATGGTTACGGGCATGATCGTCGTTATTGCCGATCAAAATATTATAAACCATGCGCCGGTAAAGTTGTTGCGCTTCGAGTGGATATTGGCTTCCAAAACGTCGAATAAAAGATGCAAGGTCGGGATAAGATGCCAGAGGCGCTTCTGATTCATGAAGCTGTAGGGCAGGTCTTGACGGGGGTCAGACGGGGTCAGGTCAGACGGTGTCGGGCCACGCTAACTAACTTTTCAAGACTGATAACTCGGCTGAAGGTTGTCGGTAAAAACTTAGAGGTTGGAGGTGGATGACTTTGACAATCCCCTGCCCCCCTCGGAAACTATCTTGACTTACAAGAAAACATTGCCTAAAATCAGTTTATTGGTTTATTGGTTTATTAGTTTATTGGTTTATTGGTTCAAAGGAGGTCCTATGCCTGACATAATGAAAATAAGTCCCCAAGGGCAAATTCGTATACCCAAGAAGATTATGCAGATACTTGGCATTGACAAAGGTGACTACCTTGAAGTGGACGTAGAAGAAGGCAACGTTGTCCTAAAACCCAGAAAACTTATTGATCCCTCTCAGGGCTGGCACTGGACGAAAGAGTGGCGGGAAATGGAGGCCGATGTAGATAAAGAAATCGAGAAACACCAATTATCACCGAGATTCCACACAGCTGAAGAAGGGATCAAATGGTTAAAAAAATAGATAGTTATCAATTCAGCAAGAGATTCAAAAAAGAATATAAGGCACTACACAAGGACATCCAAAAGGCCTTTGACGAAAAGCTGTCTTTGTTTTTAGGCAACATGTCACACCCTTCACTCAGGGTAAAGCGAATCCAGGGGACTAAAGACCGCTGGGAAGGATCAATAACCATGAATTATCGCTTCACCTTCGAATTCTCGGGAACTACAATACTTTTTCGAACAATTGGAACCCATGACATCTTAAACAGGTAACAAATTTGGGTCAAATGAAGGTTGATGGCGTCGTAAAAAGTCCGATCTACTGCGTCGCAGCAATTTTTCAGGTACGAGGCCATACATGTGGTATGCCTCGTGCCTGAAAAATTACTACTCCTTGGATATCGAACTTTTTACTTAGCCATCTTATTCGGTACGATGAACTTTTTACGAGTCTATCAAGGTTGGAGGTCGGAGGTTGGAGGCTTTGGGAGGCTTACGGCTATTCTCCTTCTTTGGATTGATGAAGAGCGAAACTGATAACCCTGTCACTTAGGACCTGTAACAGAATACCGCTGGAGCCGGTAAGTTGCACGGAGAGGGTCGTTATGCGTGGGGGAATTAATAATGATAGCGAAGCTGAGCAACTAATATTGCATCATCTTCTGCCTTATAAACAAGACGGGGTTCATCTGTGATTCGGCGAGACCAATAGCCGGAAAGGCCATGTTTTAAGGGTTCAGGCTTACCTATTCCCTCGCATGGCATACGTTGAATGTCACGAATAAGAAGGTTGATGCGTTTTAATATTTTTTTATCAGTTCGCTGCCGGTAAAGGTAATCCTTCCAAGCGTTTTCTGAAAATATAAATCAAAATGCATATCCAGTCAATTAAGGCGACGGGAAGGGGGCACTGTTTGTCGGAAGATATGGAGCGAATTGAATTTCTCCTGCTCACGCATGAAATACATGTTCTCTGTTCTCACTTCCCGGCCAACTCCTTAAACGCCTTTACAATCCCATCCGGATCCAGACCCTCTGAAGCATAGAGATCAGCGGGCTTGCCGGATGAACCGTATGCCGTAACTCCAAGCCTCTTAAAGGGTGTGGCAATCCCTGCCTCGGCCAAGATCATGCCGACCATGGAACCGATGCCAGTATCAATATGATGATCCTCAACCGTCAGTACCGGCCCGTGCTTACCCGCCTCGATTACACCATCCTTATCAATAGGAACCAGTGAAGCCATATTCAGGACACTTACTGAAATCCCATCATCTTTCAGTTTTTGCCATGCCTCCATCACGTAAGGAGACAGAGCGCCGTATGTGATTATAGTGCCGTCAGTCCCTTTGCGGACCCAGTCACCCTTGCCCGGAACAAACTCGTAATCGCCTGCAAAAAACGGAGCGCCGTCCTCGGTTGTAATTACAGACATCTTGGAACGGCCCATTCCGACAAAATCATTGCCTTCCCGGGTTGCAACGAAACGTACAATCCGGTCTGTCTGATTCGGGTCTGCCGGCATAAACACGGAAAAACCGAAAATATTGCGTAACAGGCCCAGATAATCTATTCCCTGATGCGTGGGTCCGTCCTCGCCCACATCCAGGCCGAGATGGGTTGCAACCACCTTGGTGTTTGACTTGTTGATATCGTTCAGCCTGTTCTGGTTGTAGACCTCGGACACGGTAAATACGCCGAATGTACTGAAAAAGGGGACCAGTCCCTCGCAGCTTAAGGCTCCGCTCATGCTTGCGGCGTGATGCTCCTGGATCCCGGCCTCAAAATAGGCGGTTGGCGAATGTTTGTGAAATCCGCCCATCTTTACCGAACCCTCAAGATCACACGAAACGCCCACAATCGGCCCCTTGCCGTCCACGTTGTTCGCCTCTGCCAGGCCTAACAGCGCATTCCCGTATGCAGAGCGGTTGTCCGTTATTGTTTCCACGGAATAGGTGATCGCCTCCCCGGGTTTGATGTCCGGATAATTGGAAGGCCTTTCAATTCTGGTAGCGGTTGAAACAGGTCCATTGCGCCTTTCTTTCCACGCGTCCAGATCATTTTCAAGTCCCAGTTCTTTGAATGCGTCTGCAATCTGGTCCGGCTTTAGAGGAGAACCGTGATATTTGGCCAGGTTTTCCATAAATGAAATACCCTTGCCCATAACGGTCCGCGCAACAATGACCGACGGAGCGCCGGAATCCCCTCCATTTCCGTTATAGATCCCTGAAAAGGTATTGAAGATGGAGTTATAATCGTGCCCGTCTTCCAGATAATGGACGTTCCAGCCCGCGGACCGGTAACCGTCCCTGACCTTCTGGGGCATTATATCATTCGTGGCCCCGCATATCTGGAGATGGTTCCTGTCCACAACAGCAATGAGATTGTCGAGCTTATACTTTGCGGCAAACCGTATAGCCTCGGAGAGCTGCCCTTTCTGCTGTTCACCGTCACCCATAAACACGATAACCTTTGACTTCTCGCCCTTTATCTTCATGGCAAGCGCCATTCCAACGGCAATGGAGAGTCCCTGGCCCAGGTTGCCGGTGCCCCATTCCACGCCGGGAACTATATGTTCCACATGTCCTGGAAAACCGGATCCCGCACGCCTGAAATCAGAAAGCATGACATCTTCAGGGAAATACCCGAATTCGGATAAAACGCTGTACACGCCCGGTGAAATATGGCCGATACTCATGACCACCCGATCCCGGTCTTTTAATAGCGGCTGCGCCGGATCATGCTTTATGCAGCCGTAAGTGATCAGAAGAAGATCCAGTGAGGAAAGAGATCCGCCCGGATGTCCGGATGAAGCAAGAGAGGTTGAGAGAAGGATACGCCTGGCGCAGCGGCGGCGCATCTCTTTTAACTGATCCAGTTCTTCAGGGGATAGTTGACTATTTTTCAGGTTCAATTTAAGACTCATTTGGTTCTCCAAAAACGTTTTACATGTTATGATTCATTTTTTGATTGTCATATAGTACGTGTCCGTGTCCGAAACAAAAAACAGGGTATAATACCCTTTTATCGCACAAGTGACCAGTGGAAAAAA
>DAOVYS010000028.1 GCA_030635485.1 Pseudomonadota bacterium
ACTTCCTGCGGGGCGCTTCATAGCATAGGGAGGCGAGCAGGTCGATCAGCTATACAACAGGTATGCTGGGCGACCTGATTGCCTTCCTATGGAGTGCTGCTGAATAGTTACCCGTAACTTTCGTTTGTCCGGTATATAAATGCGAGTATCTCAGCCACAACCAGATAGGTTGCGGCGGGAATTTCCTCTTTGAGGTCCAGACGGGAGAGGATTTCGATCAGGTCGGCATCCTCGTGTATCGGGATCTCATGTTCTTTTGCCAGTTCAATCAGTTTTTCTGCAAGCAGCCCTATCCCCTTGCCTACAACAATAGGGGCCGGTTCTTTCTCGCGATCATATCTCAGTGCAACAGCCTTTTTTCGGGGAGGCTTCTTGCCGGAATCGGATTTTTCAGTCATAATGGAAGTAAACTTTGAGAAATTACGCAAGCTGATCGATTTTCGAACTTAAAGAATATAGATTATCGTATAAGAGGATGAAATTCAAGCAGTCATATAGGCGTCGTCGCTTGTGCGGCGTTAATTCCTGCTTATAATGTAATTGTAGAGGAAAGTTCATAATGGTTGAAACCGGGGAGAACAGGCAAAATGCGGTTATTCTTTTCAGTGGTGGACTTGACTCCACCACTGTGCTGGCTATAGCTACGGCAAAAGGATATCAGTGCAATTGCATTAGTTTTTTGTACGGCCAGCAGCATGATGTCGAGGTGCAAAAGGCCAGGGCTTCGGCCGCACGGATGGGCGTTTACAGGCATCTTGTATTAAATATTGAACTTGATAAAATCGGAGGTTCCGCGCTGACAGGCGATATTCCATTGCCGATGGGACGTTCTTTTGATGAAATGAAGTCATCCATCCCGTCAAGCTATGTGCCTGCAAGAAATTCAATATTTTTATCTTACGCAGTGTCGTGGGCAGAGGTTATAGGTGCAAGGGATATTTTTATCGGCGTAAATGTAATGGATTACAGCGGCTATCCGGACTGCAGGCCCGAGTATCTCAGCTCATTTGAAAAGACGGCCAATTTGGGGACAAAGGCCGGCGTAGAGGGCGGCCGCAGTTTTAATATCCATGCCCCGCTCCTTTATCTCACCAAAAAAGAGATTATCCTTAAAGGAGTTTCTTTAGGAGTGGATTACGCTGAAACGCACAGTTGTTACAGCCCGGACGAGGCCGGCAGGGCATGCGGCAAATGCGACTCCTGTCTCCTCAGGCTCAAAGGCTTTTCCGAGGCCGGAGTAAATGATCCGGTAGAGTATCAGTAGAATAGTTACAGTTCGGTGGTTTTAGCTATATTTTGGCATCACGTTGAATAATTGCAGTAGTTGAACGGTTAATTGGTTGTAACGGTCCGAAACAGGGCAGGAGCCTGAAATGAGCGGTATGGAACTAAAAAAACAGGAACTGGGGAGTCTGTTTATGATCGGACTGCCGGGTCCTGACCTGGATGATTCCACTCAGCGGCTTATCCGGGAATATCACATCAATAATTTTATTATATTCAAGCGCAATGTGGTCGAACCAGGCCAGCTTCGCAGTCTGTGCGATAAGCTGGTTCGTGCCTGCCTGAATGTTGGTCTTCCGGCTCCTCTGATTTCGATTGACCAGGAGGGCGGGACAGTGGCCAGGCTGCCTGAACCGTTTTGCCAGTTCAGGGGGGCGAGAGAACTTGCCGATTCCGACAACCCGGGCAGGGAAGTATTGAAATATGCCCGTACCTGCGCGCAGGAATTGCTGGATGTGGGGATTAACATGAATTTTGCACCTGTCCTGGACGTATGTTCGGTGGACAAGGGATATTTTATGGAACACCGTTCTTTTGGGGATGATCCTGAAAGGGTTGCCGAACTTGGCAGGCTGGTTATCGAAGAGATGGAAAGCATAGGGGTTGCCTCGTGTGGAAAACATTTTCCAGGCCTGGGCGCGGCCATTTTCGACCCTCATGAAGAATTGCCTGTTGTTGCAGAGTCCGTGGACCGGATTCGCGCAAGGGACCTCGTGCCGTTTAAGGCCGCAATATCAGCAGGCGTTGCTTCAATCATGACCTCTCATACCGTTTATTCAAATCTTGATCCAAAAGAACTTGCGACCATGTCAGGCAGGATCGTTACGGATCTTCTGAGGATTGAACTGGGTTATAACGGGCTCATTGTTACGGACGATCTTGAAATGGGAGCCATTACGCAGCAAGGCAGTATACCGCATGCGGCTCTCAAGGCCTTTTGCGCCGGAGTTGATCTTCTTTTGATCTGTCACAATCACGACGAGGTCGAAGCATCGGTGTCGGCGCTTGGTAGCGGCCTTGACAACGGCCTGATTTCTCCTGAACGTGTCTCTGATTCAATAGCCAGGCTCACAGCCGTCCGTAAACGCTTCAAGGTTTAGATTCCGGACTTTTTACGACGCCATCAACGCTCATATTCGTACATGTAGGTTCTTAAAAAAAATGAGTAAACAGAGGCTAGGTTCCTTCCGGTTTTTATGGTAATATGTGATTGAAGCCTGTCTCGCCCCTTGAGAATATGGGGGGTGCGATTTTTTGGTATGCTCGCAAGGCGCCTGAAAATAGTGGAACCGTTGGCCTGTAGATTCAACATATTTGCAGGTCCGATGTGGGTCAGGGTGGTTTTGCGGGATCCTGAAACGGCGTTAAAAATTTTAGGGAGGTAATCTATGGAAGTTCAGGTTGAAGCCCGGAATCTGGAAGTACGAAAGGCATGGCAGGATAAGATCTCAGATGAGAAGAAAAAGCTGATCCGACATCATGCAGGCCTTGTACATCGTCTCCGTGTTATAATCGAAGGAACTACGCACCACAAGGGAGGCGGATACGAGCTAAGTGTGGTGGCAAGTGTTCCGAACGACACCGTGGTCGTGAAACGAAAAGGGGAGGCCGTGAAATCCCTGCTGGGTGACGCATTTGATACGTTGGGACTTCAATTAAAAGAGCTGCAGAGAAAAAGGCGTCAGTCGCTCAAGGTGCCGCAGAATGAGGCATACTTTTCAAACGGCACAGGAGTAATTAAGAGTCTGTTTCCATACGAGTCATATGGTTTTATCGCAAAACCGGATGGACAGGAGGTCTATTTCCATGAAAATTCTTTAAAGGATATCAAGATGGAGGGGCTTGCGGAAGGGGACGAGGTGAAATTCGGAGAGGCCGAGGGGGACAAGGGACCTTGCGCGGCCTGGGTAAAAATTGTTGCCAAATAATTTTTAACCTTGGAGATTGATCAGACTGCTCTCGTAACATAAGGTTGTTGAAAAAATATTGCAGGGCGTTGGAGGATTCCTTCAATGCCCTGCAATTTTTTTAGTGCCTTAATAGTTATTTTTTTGTTTCTTATGGCAAGAAACCAAAAAAGTAAAATATTTTAAAATAGTTACATTCTGCTGTTAAGGCACTTATACCCCTCAGGGGGGTACTGAACAGAGTCCAGGACCTTTAAAAATTCCAGTTTATCTGGGTTTGGGGGAGCGCAGGATCATTAATAAAGAGTTAGCTTATGACATTGAGACAGATTGATATAGGCCCGCAGTATCTTGAAGAAAAGGAAGAATTCCTGCTTGAGAAGATTGCGGACGTGAAAAAGAGACTTGGTGATCAGGTGATGGTGCTGTGCCATCATTATCAGCAGGAGTCGGTATTTGGTTTTGCTGATAGTACCGGGGATTCGCTTAAACTCGCAAAAGATGCGGCCAAAGATCGGGATCGGCCGTATATTGTTTTCTGCGGAGTCCATTTTATGGCTGAATCCGCAGATATCCTTACGTCGGATCGGCAGGCTGTCATGCTGCCGGACCGGAGGGCAGGCTGTCCAATGGCTGACATGGCCGTGATTGACCATGTGGAGTGGGCGTGGCAGGAATTGGAAAAAGTGGTGTCCGGCGCAAAGATTATTCCTGTCACGTACGTAAATTCATCGGCGCGGTTAAAGGCATTTGTGGGAGAAAGGGGAGGCGCGGTGTGCACGTCGTCCAATGCGGAGAGAGTATTGACATGGGCGCTCTCAAGGGGTGACAAGGTTTTCTTTTTTCCGGATGAACATCTGGGGAGAAATTCCGCGATCGCACTTGGCATTCCGGAAGATGAGACAGTCTTGTGGAAACGGGGGCACCATATGGGCGGCAACAGGCCGGAAACTCTTGCCGGATCCAAGGTCATTCTGTGGGATGGTTATTGCACGGTCCATATGCAGTTTACAGCGGATCATATCCGGATGTGGCGGGAAAAAGATTCTGATATAAGGATCGTCGTGCATCCGGAATGTCGCTATGAGGTAGTAGGGCAGGCGGACAAATACGGTTCAACCGAGACCATTATCAAGACGATTTCCGAGTCCGAACCCGGCTCAAAATGGGCTGTGGGCACGGAGATCAATCTGGTTAACCGGTTGAGCCGGCAGTTTCCAGACAGGGAGGTCCATTCCCTCTCCCCATTCCCTTGCCTCTGTTCAACCATGTATCGGATCAAACCGGCCTACCTTCTCTGGGTACTGGAAAATCTGGCAGTAGGACGCGAGGTGAACCGGATAACGGTGGATCCCAAGACAGCTGAAAAGGCAAAGCTTGCGCTTGACAGGATGCTGGCGATTTGATTTTACATTGCCGAATATTTACGTTAGGTCATGCCGGATTGAGGAGTGATCGATTATGAAAAAGATATATTTTGACAACAATGCGACGACACCAGTGGATCCTGCTGTCCGGGAGGCAATGCTGCCCTATCTTGGAGATTTTTTTGGGAATCCCTCAAGCGGTCATGAATACGGGGAGGCGGCAAAGGAGGGCCTTGAGGCTGCCAGGGAGCAGGTGGCAGCGCTCATCAGCTGCGAAGTTGACAGGGTAATTTTTACGAGTTGCGGCACGGAAGCAAATAATCTTGCGATATTAAGCGGTGTGTCCGCTTATCCTGACAGAAAGCACATTATCTCTTCACCGGCTGAACATCCCTCTGTCCTGGAAGTTCTTAAATTCCTGCAACAAAATTTTGGATATGAGATAGAATATCTGCCAATAGGCGCCGGCGGGGGGATAGATCTTGAGGTCTTGTCCTCCTTGATCAGGAATGAGACTGTGCTGGTCTCACTCATGGGTGCAAATAACGAGACAGGCGTATTGTGGCCTATTGCGGAAATAGGTGAGATCTGCAGAGATAAAGGTGTGTTGTTTCATAGTGATGTCGTGCAGATGGCGGGTAAGGAGAAGCTGAATGTTGGTGAGCTGCCTGTTGATTACATGTCTCTGTCCGCTCACAAACTTTATGGTCCGAAAGGCGTCGGCGCCCTGTACGTTCGCAGTGGCGTGTCTGTAAGATCCCATATCATGGGAGGCGGTCAGGAAGGAGGCAGCCGTGCGGGAACCGAAAACGTGCCTGGAATTGTCGGGTTTGGAAAGGCGTGCGAAATCGCGCTACATGGACTTGCCGGATATGCCGGGCAAATGAAATCTTTGGTGGACAGGCTTTCTCACACCATTCTTGAAAATATCCCGGATGTGTTAATAAACGGGCAAGATGAACCAAGGCTTGCCAACACCCTGAATGTGAGTTTTGAATATGCCTCGTCCGCTGCCATGATCCAGGATCTGGAATTGCGGGGAATCGCGGTTTCAGCATTGTCGGCCTGTCACAGCGGCGACCAGAATCCGTCGCAGGTTCTGGTCGCCATGGGTGTCCCGGAATCTTATCTCCACGGCACTCTGCGAATAAGCCTCGGCAGATATAACACGCCTGAAGATGTGGATGCCTTTCTCGATATCCTGCCCAATGTGGTAAAAAAGTCACGCGCCGGCTTTGCCGTATGACTGCTGATAGGTGGAAGGTTGAAGGTAGAAGGTGTAAGGTTGTCACTAAAAGCCTTCAACCTATCCACCTTTTTACGCTCACGAATTTCATGTCAGGCAATATGAGGCACGTGAGACGGTTTCCGTACACCGCGCCGGTGTCAATGCCTATCTTGTTTTTATCTATTTTTGGCGTTTCAAAGGGTGTATGCCCGTAAATTATCCGTTTGCCGAAGTCGTATTTCGAGTTAATAAAGTGTTCTCTTGCCCAGAAGAGCCACTCTGTTGACTGCTGTGTGATGTGAACCCCCGGTTTAAGACCTGCATGCACGTAAATGTACTTGTCATCCTCCCAGTAGTTTGAAAGATCATTGAAGAAGAAAATATGCTCACGTGGGATCAAGGAAAATGGATCGTCCGTGGACTGCGGATTGACCCCATAACTTCTTAATGTCTCTTCCCCGCCTATTGTGAAAAACAAATCCTTGTCTTTTCCTGCAAGATAGCGCAAAAACACCTGGTCGTGGTTACCCATGAGAGGGACAAGGTGTTTAAACCGCCTGCGTAGCTTGATTATTTCTTCGACCACCGGATTTGAGTCCGGGCCTCGGTCAATGTAGTCGCCAAGAAATATTATAAAATCATTCTCCGGATCCGGGTTGATTTTTTCAAGCAGTTCCACCAATGTCTGGTGACAGCCGTGTATATCTCCTATTACGTACGTTTTACGCATAGTTAGGTTATTAATCCAGACTTTTCAGTAGTTCTTCCGCCGCCTTTTTCTCCGGAAAATCAGCCTGTTGTTTTAGGCACTGGATTAATTCATCACGTGCTTGGTCCGTTTTTTTCTTTTCTTTCAGTGCAAGAGCCAGATGGTACCGGAGTGTCGGCATCTCGGGCAGGGCGTTCACGGCTTCGGTGAATTGTGTCACTGCGAGGCCGAAAGATTTCCGTTTGTAATATATCCAGCCCAGCGTATCCGCGATATACGGATCATCCGGCTTTTGTTCCTTGGCAACAAGTGCAAGACGCATGGCTTCTCCAAGGTCGCCGTCTTTTTCTTCTGCCAGAATCCAGGCCAGATTGTTGGCGGCCGGTGCAAATTCGGGTGAGAGTTCCAGTACGTTGCCATAGGCTTTTTTTGCGCCGGCAACATCCCCGTTTTGGTCCAGCATGGTGCCGAGTCCCATATAGGCCGGTGCTGAATCAGGTTTTTTACTGATCAGGCTCTGGTATTCTTTCATTGCCTCATCGCCTCTGTCAAGTATTCTTAAGGTGCGAGCGACCATGATATAGGGACGGGGGGCATCAGGGGCAAGGTCCCGGCTCTTTCGGAAGGATTTTAGCGCCTCATCATATGATTTCTCCTGAAACAGCATATTGCCGAGCAGCATAGCTATGTTGGGGTTGTCCGGCACTTTGTCCGCCTGGTTGCGTACGCGCTGGACGGCATGGGAAATGCCACGGTCGGCAGCCAGAATATTGGCAAGTATTGCGAGGCCAGGGGCATAGCCGGGATCAATCTCCAGGATTTTTTCAAACATTTTATCGGCCTCGGATGAATCCTTAAGTGCCAGATGGGCAAGAGCTTTATTCTGCAGTATATCGATGTTTTCCGGAACAGCATCTTGTAACTGCTCAAACAGCTTCAGTGCGTTTTCAAATTCCCGGGCCTGCAACATGCATTTCCCGAATATTATTGCCGCGCCGAGATTGTTGGGCGCCAGTTGCAGTGCCTTAATGGCCTCAAGCCTGGCTGCTTCGAAATCTCTTTTTAAAAGTAGATGGTGAGCCAGGAGTGTGTGGGCCATGGGATCTCTTGGGTTTAATTTTATCGCCTCGGCAGCAGCCTTCTGGGACAACTCAGGTTCTCCCTGGTTGAAGTGAGCAACGGCCTTCTGGTAGAAAGCATCCCCCCACTTGGGATATTCCCGCACCAGTTCGTTCAGAATAGGGAGCGCATCGGAACTTTTTCCATTTTTGAGCATCAGTTTGGCCTTTAAAAGATTGGCCTTCCCGTGTTTGCTGTTGTCGGCCAGAATTTCGTCTGTCATCTGTTTTGCGAGCGATAATTTTCTCTGATCAAAATAGAAGTCAGCAAGTATTGATTTGGTATTATTCGGATTTTTTGATCTGGCAATTGCCTCTTTAAAGGCGGACTCGGCATTGTCGGCATTGCCTTGTTTTTTGTAGAAATTTCCAAGGAAGATATATGGATCAGGGTCATCAGGTGCGATGTTAATCCCGGATTTGATGGCCTGTTCAGCCTTTTCAGGATCGTTATTGTTTATATAAAAAGAGGCCAGATTCATGTACGGCCCTGGTGAATCAGGGAACGCCGAGGCCATTTCTTTTATCCGGGCCTCTGCCTTATCCAGTTCTTTGCGGCTTAAGTAAAAAGAGATAAGGGCCTTATGGTTGGCCGGTCCGGCGGGATCCAGCTCAAGGGCCTTTTTAAGGGATGCTTCAGCATCTTGGAATTTTTTCTGAGCTGAGAGAATTTTGGCCTTGGTGATGTGTAAGTAGCTGAGGTCAGGATGTTTTTCGATAGCCTTGTCTATTAGATCTTGAGCAGATTCCAGCCTTTTGTCTATCAGTTCAAGGCTGGCCTTCAGATTGAGAGCATTGGCATGATTCGGATCAATGGCAAGAATTTTTTCCACATTTTCAAGACATGCTTCTTTCTGTTTTCCCAGATAAAGCATCTCCGCGGTCTTGAGAAGGGCATCTACGTTTTTTGGATTAAGATTTGCTGCAATACTCAACTGTTTAAAGGCATCTTTGAATTCCTTTGATTTCAGGAGGGTCAGACCCAACTGATAACGGGCATCAGCGAATTTTGGATCAATCTGCAGGGCGTTGCGGAATTCTATGATAGCTGCCTTGGTGTTGTCGGCCTCTACGTATTTTATCCCTTTTTGATAGAATGCATTTTTTTTGTCTTCCGAATTTGAGCAGCCGGAAAGCAGGAGCATGGACATACACAATATCAATATTGGGGCAAAGGATTTAAATAATGTTTTGTTCATTGTTCAGCCTCGCTGTTTGGACTTATAGGTCGTGTCCATCCGGAAATACCATTTCCGGACAGGCATTAGGTTAGACCTCTGGATCGTGTATAAACCTCTTCCTGATTCACATAAATGTCAGAATAACATGGTTTTGATCCGGTTTCATCCAAAATGGTGTCCAATGTGCAGAATATTGTTGCGTTTTTTTGGTCTGTGGTTCATCATATATTTTATATGTTTGTATAGGATGTTGGAGCTGGCAACGAGTGTTGCCTGTCCGGTTCGGGATAATCAGTATCATTATAACGAGTAAATAGCGTGTCTGGGAGAATTCTGATGAAACGTATTTCTTTTTTTAGAGACATTGTTCGCAGTTGTCTTATCCTGTTTGCGGGTGCGGTCGTTTTATTAGTTTTTCAAGCCGGACCGTTGCCGGCAGCCTCATCGGATTCAGCAGACGGTGAGTATAAAATCGGTCTTGGAGACATAATAGAGGTCCAGGTCTGGAAAGAGGAAGCGCTTTCAAGGACTCTTGCCGTACGTATTGACGGTCGCATATCATTGCCTCTTGTTGGAGATGTTGTGGCTGCCGGCAAATCGACGACTGAGCTTGCGCTTGATCTTGAGAAGCGATTCGGTGAACTTGTCGGGGATCCGGTGGTATCGGTCATGCTGTCAGAGAACAGAAGTCAGAAATATTATATCATGGGTCAGATCGGCGAGGCAGGGGAGTTTGCCATCGACTATCCTATAACGGTGGTGCAGGTAATTGCCCGTAGCAAGGGTTTTAAGGAGTGGGCTGATAAGTCCGGGATTGTCGTGCTCAGGCGGGAGAATGGCGGTGAGAGAATGATCATGTTCAATTATGAATCATTTGTAAAGGGACGTTCTTCAGAGCAGAATATCCTTATTATGCCGGGAGACACTATTATTGTTCCGTAAGGGCCTGTAAGAAAATAACTTGGTCGATATTGAGCTTAGATTTGGGCCAGGTTTGGATGCGGTGATTGAGTAAAACCGCAGGCGTAGCAGGGTTACGTTGAGGATTTTGCGATTGAGCCGCATTCAAAGATGGCCCGAAGATAAGATGCAAGATTGGTCAAATTATTTTTTTATAGGCCCTAAGCTTTGCACAGGCATCGCGTGCGGATGAAGTGCTGCCGGATATTTACTGCAAAGCTTGAAAAATTTGTGGATAACAGGTGGTCATGTGAAAAACGCTCTTATTTGTTTAACTTCGATTCTATCACTTATTTTTTTCGCAGCGCCATGTATATCCGGCGCCAGGACGAACAGTCTGTATGGGAGTGTATCTGTTCGGCAGTCGTATGATTCCAATGTGTATCGTACCGATGAAGATCATGAAGAAGGCTGGACCACTATATTGTCGCCGACAATACGGCTTACATCCGAGGGCAAGAGTGATTCATGCTCGTTCAGTTATTCTCCTGGTATCAGGTATAATCACAGGACGGATGAAGACGATCTGGATCATGACTTGTCTTTGTCGGTTGACAAGAGTCTTTCTTCCCGTGTGAAGGTTGCGATCAGAGATAATTTTGTGGAGACTGAAGAGTCTGTACAGGACGAAGAAGCAGGAATCGTACTGTCTGAAGACCGGCTGGACAACCGTTACTGGACTAATAGTTTTTCCGCTCGTATGGAATTTGAATATGCCATGGACAGCATGCTGGTGCTTGCGTATGCCAATAGTATATTGGATAACGAGAGTGCCGGCCAGGATGATTACATAAAACACAATCCGAGCGTAAGTGTTTCCTACAGATTTAATCCACAATGGGACGGTAATCTCTCCTATGACTACACAAAGGGTAATTTTACGTTATCTGATGACCTGAAACAACATTCCTCAGCCTTAAAGGTTGGATTTCAGGTTACAACAAACCATAAGTTCAGCGGGGAATACAGTTTCTCTCACACGGATTTTCAGGGTATTTCCGACGACTATTCGATTCATGGTGAGACCCTGGGATGGGACTGGGGTATTGATCAACGTACTGATTTGTCGGTGTCGGTTGGTGTGACCCATGTGTCAAGGGATTCCGGGACGGATTCAAGTGCTTTTAAATATGGTCTGTCCGTGTCCAGGGAATTTAAGCGGGGGAATATATCCTTTTCAGGAAATGGCGGGTTTGATGAGCGCTACTTTGAGGGGGCCGGCGAGGGTCTTTCCCGGTTCCGGATGTTGAAAGGAAGTCTGAGCTACCAGTTAATGGAGAATCTGTCATCCGATCTCTATCTTTCCTATAGAAATGACGACGACCCGGATCAGATTGATGATAACGAGAAGGACACCTATGGCGCCGGAGTCAATTTGTCATACGCTTTTGGCCGCTGGTATTCGATCTCGGTCGATTATTCTTATCGTCAGGTGAATGCTGACCTTGATTTTGATGACTACGATGACCATCGTGTTGTCCTGGCGTTTACAGCAGGTAAGGAACTCGTGCGATGGTAGGTAAGCGTTCACCCGCACTCCATCTGCACGCGCGTTCAGGGTAAGTGACATAGGGCGGGTGGTATAGTCACTCGTCCTGATCACGTACAGCTAGGGCACTGGTAAACGCTTACATGCTGGTGGTTCTCGTAGTTCGTACCCCTGGTGAACGGTTACGATGGTAGAGAAGGAAGTGACCACAGATTATGGAACATGAACAAAGGCAAAGCCTGAAAAAGTATCTTGATATCGCTCTCCGCAGGAAGAAATTCATTATTTTCTGCCTGTTGGTTTGCATTGTGGCGGGATTGGGACAATATCTCCGTACTCCTAAGAGCTACCTGGCAACCTCTCTTATCAGATATCAGCGGCAGAGTGTAAATCCGTCCAAGATGTCTCCGGATGTCCAGACCCGTATCAGGGAGATGGTGAGTACGGTCGGACAGCAGATAACCAGCCGGACCAGTCTGGAGAGGCTGATAAAGAAATTTGATCTTTATACGAAAATGAGGGAGAAGATGCCTATGGAGGATGTGGTGGTCATGATGCGTGATCATCATATCAATATCAAGCCGGAGGGCAGGGGTGATATTTTTCGAGTTTCGTATCATGGCGGCGACCCCAAGAAGGTAATGCTTGTCACCAATGAACTGGCAGCCAAATTTATTGAGGAGAATCTCAGGTTCAGGGAGGAAAGGGCGTCTGAAACCTCCGCTTATGTGAAAGATGAATTACAGATGGCAAAAAAGTCTCTGGACAAGATTGAGACGACCATGCGGGATTATAAGTTGAAATTTTATAATGAGATGCCGCAGCAGCGTGACGTCAATATGTCCCGGCTGAATTCCCTACAGACTCAGTATCAGGGAAATCAGGACAGTATTCAGGACCTTGAGCGTACAAAGATCCTTATCCAGGAGCAGATTTCGTTGCGGAAAAAAGAGATCAGCGGGGAAAGGCAGAGAATGCTGAGCCTCATGGAGTCAACCGGCAGTGTCCCGGGTCCGGGACAGGGCGGCGGCTATGAACTGGAAGAATTGTCTGGAGTCAGACGGGCATTGAAGGCTCTGCAGATCAAGTATACTGAACTCCATCCTGATGTAAGACGTCTTAAACGCACTATTAAGGAATTGGAAGAGAGTTTGGCTGCAAAGTCCGACAGTGGTCCGGAATCTGAGGAAGTAGTAGATACGTTTGGTTCGGATGCAGTGATTGAAAATCAATTCGGACAAATGATACTGCAACAAAAGGGTGTTGAGTATAATATTGAAAGATTAAAAAAGGAAAAGGAAGAGATACGATCTCAGATAGAAAAATATCAGAAATGGGTGGAGGCCGCGCCTGTGCGCGAGGCAGAGTGGACAGCCCTTACAAGAGATTATGAACAGTTGAACCGCCATTACCAGGAACTGGTTGCCCGAAACCTGGCTGCGGAATCAGCTGAAAGTCTTGAAAGACGCCAGAAAGGCAGCCAGTTCAAGATTGTGGATCCTGCCCATTTTCCTGAAAAGCCGTTTAAACCCGATTTTATTAGAATAATGCTTGTCGCGCTGGCAATTGGTTTTGGAATGGGAGGAGGGCTCTCCTTTGGCCTTGAATTTCTTGATACCTCTTTTAAGGATGCTGAAGAGCTGGAACCTTATCTCAAATTGCCCGTGGTATGTTCCATCCCGTACATTTTTACAGAGAAAGAGAAAAAATGGAATAAGACAAAATTTGTTCTATGGGCTGCGGCCTTTGTCGTTTCCGTCGGAATCATAATAGCCGGCACGGCTTATATGATCTATACGGGCCGAATAATTCTCTAGTGTTCTATGTTATTTTGTGATCCGTAGATGATCCTTTGATGCGTTAACCAGCCTCATACTCTCAATAAGCGATCTTATGTACAGCAGACATTTCGGTCTTACCGGAAAGCCCTTTGACCTGATTCCTGATCCAGGGACACTGTTTATGAGTGAGGCGCATCAGGAAGCTCTGGCAATTTTACGGTACGGCGTAATTGATCGAAAGGGATTCCTCCTTTTGACAGGGGACATCGGCACAGGTAAGACAACGCTTCTGCAGGCATTGCTAATATCATTGAACATAAGAGTCCATGTCTGTTTTATTGCCAATCCCACCCTTTCCGTAGCGGATTTTTATTATTTTCTTTCATCCAAGTACGGTCTGAGTGAGTATGAAGGCAACAAGGCCAGGTTCCTGATACATTTCGCGGAGTTTCTAAAAAATTGCCGGCAGAGGAGTGAGCGGGTTCTTTTGATTATTGATGAGGCCCATGTTTTTCCCGTGGAACTGCTTGAGGAGATCAGGCTTCTTTCTAATCAGGAGTTCCAGGAATATGGGCTGTTATCCATTTTTCTGGTTGGTCAGCCGGAGCTGAATGACCGGCTTGCCGATGAACGTTTACTGCCCCTTAGGCAGAGGATTGGTATAAGGTTTCATCTGAAACCGTTTTCAGATAATGAAACTGGTGATTATATAAAATTCAGGATGAGAAAGGCCGGAGCTCAGCGATTGGACATTTTTACAGATGATGCAATCAGATTGATTCACCATGTGAGTGGGGGAACTCCCCGGGCGATCAATGTACTGTGCGATCAGGCGTTACTGAGTGCATTTGCTGATAGCAGATTGACTGTGGATGCCGGAATAGTGAAAGAGTGCGTGAAGGAATTGAAGATTCCGGGAGAAGACGCTTCTCCGACCGTTTCACCCAAAGGTGTTTTCAGATCTTCTGGAAAATCGTTTCCATGGCAGATGTTAACAGCTCTGTTGGCGATTCTGGTTCTTATCTTGATGATAGGGATTCTTTTCAAGATATATCAGGATGTTTCATTTTAACTGATGATGGTCTCGTAAAAAGTATCGGGATGGCTAAAGCAAAAATTTCGATATACGCCCCGCAGGAAGTGCCCTTGGGGTACAAGGAGTAGTGATTTTTCAGGTGCGAGACCATACATATGGTATGTCGAGTGGCTGAAAAATTGCTACGACGCAGTAGATCGGACTTTTTGCGACGCCATCAACTGATTAAACTGACGGCTCGTAATTTGCCATGGGGTGTCCACCCCACCCTATTATCTATATAAAGGAGTAATACCGTGGGAAAGGTGTTTAAGGCCCTGACCAAGGCCGAATCCACTGTTGGGTCTGAGAAGGATGAGACTCGGGCGGAGATCGCGAGCGAGCCGGATTCTATTTCGGAAAAAGCTGTTTCAGGTTCTGAAAAGATGGATATGCCCAAGGAGACCGGCACAACGGTTACGCCAAAGCCGGCCGTGGAAACAATCAAGGCCGGTCCGGAAAGGGCCGTGTTTTCAGAATCGGTTAAGATGGGCGCAGCCGGTCAGGCCTGGGACGAGAGGCTTACCGCTGTCACAGGGACCTCATCTCCTGTTGCAGAGAGTTTCAGAAGACTGCGCAACAAGATACTCCATCCGTCCACAGGTGAGCCGCCGAGAAGTATTCTGGTAACGAGCGTTGTGCCTGAGGAGGGGAAGAGTTTTGTGTGCGCCAATCTAGGCGTGACCATGGCTCAGGGGCTTGAACAGCACGCACTTATGGTGGATTGTGATCTCAGGAGACCTTTTCTTGCCCCACTTTTCGGATTGCCGAATGAAACAGGACTGGTAAATTACCTGCGGGACGGCACGGATCTGTCTCAACTTATCCGAAGCGTCGGATTTCAGAAACTCTCCATTATTCCCAGTGGGCCGCCGCCGATCAATCCGGCCGAACTTCTGGATTCCGGGAAAATGACCGCTATGATCGACGAGGTTGTAACCAGGTATAGTGACAGGCTGGTTATCCTGGATAGTCCACCGGTTCAGGCAGCCTCGGAAACAGCTGTCCTTGCCAAGCATGTTGACGCGGTCGTTCTTGTGATACGGTGGGGGCAAGCAGGAAGAGAGCAGGTTAAGCAGTTCGTTGAACTTGTCGGTGAGAGCAAAATCATCGGGATCGTCTTTAACGCTGTTAGGGTGAGTAAGGTGGATGAGAGGCTGAGTGGCCGTTATTATGGCGGGGGTTATGAACATTATGGTGGATATGGTCGGAAGGCAGGGCAGAACTCGTTAAGTGGGGAATAACCTTTATTAATTCATCATGTTACTTTTTATCAAAAGAACAACCACTCCCCACACACAACCATTCACTCAACCACTGAACCCTTTAACATATGCCGTATATTTTTAAAAAATATTACCCCATCAGAAATATCTTCTTTTTCTTTGGAGAGGGGCTGCTCATTTTTCTGGCGATCAGCGGGGTCTATCGGTTTTTCCTGGGTAGTACGCAATATTTTGATGGCATACTGCTTTACACATTGCAGGCTATGCTGGTTACCCTCATCTTTCAGATATCCCTCTATTATTTTGATCTCTATGATTTAAGCGTAACAAGTTCGTTTTCAGATACGGCAGCCAGGATCACTCAGGCATTCGGGGTGGGCTGTATTTCTCTGGCCATCATTTATTATCTGGCTCCTGCGACAATCATCTCCTCAGAGATTTTTTTTGCAGGTTATCTGGTTATATGCAGCAGTATTGCACTCTGGCGTTTTTTTTATGCTCTTGTGTTGGATCGTCGTATGTTTGCCCAGCCTATACTCATTCTGGGGACCGGCGTAATAGCAGAGAATATTGCTAATGAGATCGAGAATAAGAGAGACTCGGCTTATAAGATAGTCGCTTATGCCGGTGATGGTAAACCTCGGGTCAACCCTCAGCGGGTGCCGGTTGTTCATGATAAAAGGGAGATCTTTAGTGTTGCCTCGGCGAGAAAGGCGGAGAAGATCATTGTTGCTTTAGATGACAAGAGAGGAAACACGCCGACCAAGGAATTACTCGCCTGCAAGCTAAGGGGGATGTCCATAGTTCAGGGAATCGAGTTTTATGAGTCCCTGGCAGGAAAGATCCTGGTGGAAAAAGTCAATCCCACCTGGATAGTTTTTTCAGAAGGCTTTAAGCAGGGGAGGGGTGTTCAAATAATAAAACGGGCTGTCGATATCTTGCTGGCATCCTTTGGCCTGCTTATTTCTCTTCCAATTATTCTTGTGACGTCGGTCATCATTAAATTGGAGTCACCCGGCCCGGTTCTTTATACACAGGACAGGGTTGGTGAGAAAGGGACTATTTTTAAGGTGATAAAATTTCGTTCCATGCGGTCTGATGCTGAAAAGGACGGGCCGGTCTGGGCCTCTAAGAATGATAGCCGTGTGACAAGAGTCGGGAACTTTATACGCAAGATTCGCATAGATGAGATCCCGCAGATGTGGAGCGTGCTTAAAGGTGAAATGAGTTTTGTGGGGCCGCGTCCGGAGAGGCCGGTGTTTGTGGAACAGTTGACTCAAAATATCCCCTATTATTCATTAAGACACAATGTTAAGCCGGGAATTACAGGATGGGCTCAGATATGTTATCCATATGGCGCGTCGGAAGAGGATGCGTTAAGAAAGCTCGAGTATGACCTCTATTATGTCAAAAATATGTCTGTGTGGATGGATCTCTTGATCGTTTTTCAGACAATAAAGACTGTGCTGTTTCAGAGAGGGGCGCGGTGAGTTAATCCCTCCAAAAAGGTCGGGTAATTATGTGCGGAATTGTTGGATACATTGGAAAAAGAAGGGTGGTGCCCATCATCATGGAGGGGCTTAAGAGGCTGGAGTACCGCGGATATGATTCAGCGGGAATCGTTTATCTTTCAGATGGGCGGCTCGTGAAGCATCGTTCCGAAGGAAAGCTTTCAAATCTTGAGGAACTTCTTGAGCAGGAGGGAGAATTCGGAAGTAATATCGGTCTCGGTCATACCAGATGGGCTACGCATGGAGCACCAACAGAGGCAAATGCTCATCCCCACAGCGACTGTTCCGGCAATCTGGTTGTGGTTCACAATGGCATTATTGAGAATTACCATTCTCTGCGCGAGGAGCTTAAAGGCAAAGGCCATACGTTTACATCGGAAACAGACACAGAGGTCCTGGCTCACCTTATTGAAGACTGTCTGGAAGGTGATCTGGTTGAAGCCGTCAGAAAGGCGCTTCATAAAGTGGACGGCTCGTATGCCTTGGGTGTGATGTGGACAGGGCAGCCGGATATGCTGATCGCGGCCCGCTATCAGAGTCCTTTGGTTCTTGGAGTTCATGATTCGGGTGCCTGTTTCATGGCTTCCGACATACCCGCGCTTTTGCCCTATACACGGGAGATTGTCTTTCTTGATGACAGGG
>DAOVYS010000261.1 GCA_030635485.1 Pseudomonadota bacterium
AAACGCGAAAAAAATTCTGTCCCCTTCGTCTGATGGAAAAATTAAATCTGTTTCCCGTATCGAGACTGAATAGCTACCTTCACTTAAGTTAATGACATTGGGTCTGAACTTACAAAATTTCTTTTCAAGAATACATCGAAATCTAAATGAACAACTCCAGTGTGAAGCGAAAACTAATTTTTATCCTACCTTCTCTGGAAAGCGGAGGAGCGGAAACGGTCATACTGACCCTCTTAGCTCACCTTGACCGTGCCCTCTATTCTGCGGAACTACTGGTTCTTGACGGTAAGGGGCCCCTAAAGGAGATTGTGCCCTCTCATATTGTAGTACATGACCTTGCAACTCCCCGTTTGCGCCATGCGATTTTTAAAATAATAAAGATAATACGTTCCCAACGCCCTGAATTAATAATTTCTTCAATTTGTCATGTCAACCTTGCACTGTTGGCGTTACGCCCCCTGTTCTTTCGAAGGAATAAAGTAATTGTGCGTGAGAGTAACACGCCGTCAAAACGTCTTGCCACGCTCCCGTTTCCCGCTTTATTTAAGATCGGGTACAAACTGTTTTACCCAAAAGCAGATAAGGTTCTGTGCCTTTCCAAACAGATGGCTGATGAAATCATTCGCGATTACCATGTAATGACCGAAAAAACCGAGGTCCTCTGGAATACTGTCAATGTTAAAAAAATTCGTCGGTTGGCGGAACCCCCTATTCGGGTTCCAGGCAACGGGGTCAGATTTGTAGCAGCAGGAAGACTCGTCGAACAAAAAGGATTTGACAGACTGATCGAGATGTTTGCCTTGACTTCAATTGATGCACGCCTGACAATTCTCGGGGATGGTCCCCAGCACACGAAACTACATGACATGATCATATCTCTTGGGGTTGAAAAGAAAGTTAACTTGGCGGGATTTATAAAAAACCCATGGGCCTATTACGCGGGCGCAGACACCTTCCTTCTCTCTTCCCGCTGGGAAGGGATGCCGAATGCCGCACTTGAGGCATTAGCCTGCGGCACCCCGGTAATTGCGACTCCAGAGGCTGGAGCTATTGATGAAGTGGCACAGATGACAAAACCGGAATCAGTAACCCTTGCCGAGACAGGCGGCCCATTCATACGAGCTATGGAAACCGTTCAACCCGACCCGATATCCACACCACGTAACACTTTGCTGCCATCCCGATTTTTTCCTGAGTCAGTGCTGAAACAATTTTCAAAAATACTGGAGTCGATTTTTTAAACTAAGGGATGGGGACGAAATAACTTCCCCATCCCTGATAACAGGTCCTCGTAGAGGGAGAGTGTGGCATCAACCACCTGCTCTTCGGAAAATTCATTCACAGCGATCTCCCGGCTTGCCCTGCCCATTCTGCGTCTCATCTCCCTGTCCTGAAGCAAAATATTTAGAGCCCGGGCAAGACCCTCCGGGTCCCTTGGAGGGACGAGAAATCCATTCACATCGGGTCTTACCACCTCCCTGCAACCTGGCATGTCGGTTGCTATAAGGGGTAATCCGGCTGCAGCCGCCTCCAGCAGTCCCTTGGGCACACCCTCCCCGTATGAAGAGGGAAGCACTGCTATGTGGGATTGATTCAACAATTCAGCCACATCATCACGAAAACCGAGCCATGAAATTACTCCCTCACTGTTCCATCGGGTCAACGTCTTTTCCGGAATTGAAGCCGGGTTCTCCGGATCAGGTTGTCCCACAAGGATCACGGATCCGGCCACAGACCGCCTTTTGAGTATCCGGGCAGCCTCAACCAGTTCTCCCACTCCCTTGTCCCACAACATTCGGGATGCAAGGATTATTTTCGGCACACCATCCGCCTCGGGAACCGGGGAAAAGAGTTTCGTGTCCACGCCTGATCCGCGGATAAGGACACTCTGTTCGGGCCGGATAATTCCTCTATTAATAAACACCTTATTGTCTTCCGGATTCTGAAAAATACCCTTGCAGTTCCTGTGTGAAAAGGCAAGTTTATACAACCCGGTCATTATGCTCCGCAGCAGCACGCCCTTTACTCCTGCGGCCACAAACACATAACCCAGTCCGGCCACGGCGTTCACCACGGATTTTATCCCGCATATCCGTGCGGCTATAGAACCGTAAAGCACGGGCTTTAAGGCAACATGATGTACCAGATCCGGCCTTTCAGCCTTATAAATCCGAATCAATTCAAGAATCGAGGAGAATTCATGAAACGGATTCTTTGACCTGCGCCTGAGCCCCAGGTGAATCAGCCTGATCCCCTGGTCTGTAATACGCTTTCCATGGTCCGTAACCCTGGTCGCAAGAACAACCTCATATCCATTTGCAATGGCTGCCTTTGCAAGCGGCAGCCGGTGCGACCAGAAATACCAGTCTTCAGTTACCAGAAAGAAAATCTTGCGTTTTTGGTTGGAATTATTCATGCACAGCTCATTCTACTGCTCTCCGACAATTGTTTTTGCGGTTGCCTGAGCATTAAAATCCCAATAAAATCCGTTGATTGCGGTTCAAGGTTCCACGAACCATGCAGATCATGGCGATGATAAGCTTTGGAATAAAAGGCCTGATCAGCGCCAGGATTTTTTTGTATACATCTCGTTCGCGCATAGTGGTGTGTCTTGGTCCGATTACAGCAGTTTTGCAAGAGCGTCTGCTATGTCATACTTGGTCACT
>DAOVYS010000199.1 GCA_030635485.1 Pseudomonadota bacterium
AAAATTTACTATTCAGCGCAAACCTACAGTAGGGTCGAATCCTTCCGTTTTTTATATCATCTAATCCTAAGGTAAAATATCATGATTGAAAAAGCGTTTGTCGGAGATAAGAGATACTGGGTGTGGATCAGCATTCTGCTCGGTACAATCACAGTGGGAGTCTGTTGCTATTTATACCAGTACAGTTATGGTCTTGGCGCCACCGGTATGAGCCGTGATGTGTCATGGGGAATATATATCTCTCAATTCACATTTTTAGTTGGTGTGGCCGCGTCGGCAGTTATGCTGGTTCTGCCTTATTACATACATAATTTCAAGGTGTTTGGACGAATTACGATTCTGGGTGAATTTGTTGCTATTTCTGCTGTCACCATGTGTCTTCTTTTCATCATGGCAGACCTTGGGCAACCTATACGCGGACTCAATGTTATTTTTCATCCTACACCGGGATCAATTCTGTTCTGGGATATGATAGTCCTGAACGGATATCTTTTTCTAAATCTCCTCGTTGGATGGTGGGTTCTTACTGCCGAACAAAAACAGGTTGCGCCGCCAAAGTGGATCAAACCCTTTATCTATCTTTCCATTCCCTGGGCAGTTTCTATTCACACGGTTACAGCGTTCCTCTACTGCGGTCTTCCCGGCCGTCATTTTTGGCTCACCGCCATCCTGGCGCCCCGTTTTCTCGCATCTGCATTCTGCGCCGGCCCCGCACTCCTGATATTTCTGTGCATCCTGATTAGGAGATTTACAAAGTTCGACGCCGGAGATGTAGCTATTCAAAAACTGGTAAGCATAGTAATTTATGCCGGTCTTATTAATTTCTTCTTTGTGGGCCTGGAGTTATTTGTCGGTTATTATAGCAACATGCCGGGACATATACATACGCTGGAGTATCTGTTTTTTGGTCTGGACGGATATAGTAAGCTGGTTCCCTGGATGAGGGCCTCAGTTGTTATGGGCATGTTTGCCTTGACCCTGTTCGCTATTCCCAAGACCCGGCATGATGAGCGTTGGCTCATTGTTTCAAGTGTCCTGATATTCTTCTCACTCTGGATAGACAAGGGCCTGGGATTGGTTCTCGGCGGATTTGTTCCCAATATGACTGAAGGTATCACTGAATATTATGTGACCTTGCCTGAAATTTTTATCACACTCGGAATTTGGTCAATCGGCGCTCTTATACTGACCGTGCTTTACAAAGTTGCGATCTCAGTCAAGCTGACAAAAGAAGAAACCTGATAAAAGAATATATCAACCATTACACCTAAGCAGGCCCACGGCAGATGTCCGTAGGCCTGCTTTTTTTTTGTGGGGGTGTTTTGTGTGTGTGGGGGGATATGTTAAACCAGTCGTCGACCGGGCCTGGATGGTGAGGCTGAATTCAGAACCCAGAACCCTTGAACCCGACAAGGGGTCGGACGAAAAAAGCCGTCACGGATTTTTGCCGGGATCCAATTTGTACACGGAAAATGGCATTATAGATGGTTTAACGGCATTAGGCCCCAGAAACGTCTTGTCATGGGCGCCGGCACCGTCGATACGCAGGTTGAGTCTTATTTCCAAGGATGAAGTTGTGAAATTGATTCCATCAATTTCACAACGTGAAGTGGTTTTAAATTTCAGGTTCCGAGGTTTTGCTCTGATTTTTTTTGCGGTCGTGATTTTGACTGTCTGCACGTGATCAAACGATCCTCTGGAAATAGAGAGTGACCCTGAAAAGCTATGAGTTTTTTCCCCGGTCCTCCATTGCAGATGCCAGCCGTTTTTGTCCCACCATAGCGCGTAACCCAAATCCGGAAGGGCATACAAGGGCAATGAACCGGACTTTAATTCGATTCCTGCCTGGCTTGATTGCGAAATCTCTGAACCATTAAATCGGTTCGTAAGAGAGAACGGCATGCCTTCAGGATGCTGCGCAGATCCTCCGACAAAGACCTGCCCTGGTCGATGCTGGCCGTCAATTTTTATACTTACGCCAATGGTCGGGCCATTTGCAACAAAGTCAATGCCCCCGACATTATTACGGCAGACAGCAGAGAAGGTCACCGAATTGGCGGTCGTGAGTAGTCTGTCCTTGGGGGCGAGGCCGACTCCCAGCACGTTATAAAGTTTGCCCTGCTCCGTAGAAATGCAGTTGCCTTTAATAGTGTGTTTAGTGCCTTCGGCGGCTCTCCATCTAATGTGCCAGACTTTATTACCGTCAAGCCAGATCACGCATGTTGGTCGGTCCATCAGGATTTCGGGCGGGCGACCATTAGGGTTTAAGAGGGCAAATGTTCCTCCAGGTCCCAAGATCATCAGCAACAGAGTGGCAATCAGGATTAAATTGAATTTTGTCACTGTTTTAAATTCGTAATTCATAATTTGTAATAACACGCTAGATAATATTTACATATTTATTGTTACAACAATATGCGCGTCAGTCAATCGTGAATGAGTCATGTTTGCAAAAGTTTGACAAAAAAGTTATTGTTATGCCTTGTCAGTGGAGGCTTCAGGCAAGTGGATAGCAGAAAACAAGTCATCAGCCTTAGGGCTCGCTCAAAAATAACTTTACATTTTTATGTGAACCCTTTTTTCGACAGTACCCAAAGCAGGTAAATTTGATAATGCCTTATAAAAATATTCTGGAAGAGATCGGCAACACGCCCATTGTGCCGATTAAACGGCTGAATCCTTTCAAGGACGTTACAATCTATGCTAAACTGGAGTCCTTTAACCCTGGCGGTTCAATAAAGGATCGCATTGCGCTTTACATGATTGAAGCCGGGGAGCAGAGCGGGGAACTCACGCAGGACAAGATCGTACTTGAAGCCACAAGCGGTAACACCGGCATTGGATTGGCTTTGGTATGCGCAGTCAAGGGATATCGCTGTCAGCTGGTCATGCCGGAATCCGCCAGCATTGAGCGAAAACGAATAATGGCAGCCTATGGGGCCGAGATCCTGCTCACGCCGGCAAAGCGGGGTACGGACGGGGCCATAGAGCAGGCTTACGCCATGGCAAGAGAACATCCGGATATGTATTTCCTTACGGATCAGTATAATAACGAGGCGAACCGGCAGGCACATTACAATACGACCGGCCCTGAAATATGGGAACAAACCGACGGTAAGGTGACGGATGTAGTAATCTCGCTGGGCACAACCGGGACGGCCATGGGATTGTGTAAATATTTTGCCGATCATCATCCCGACGTACGGGTGATTGCGGTTGAGCCGTTTCTCGGGCACAAGATCCAAGGCCTGAAGAATATGAAGGAGTCATACAAACCAGGAATTTTTGACAAGTCTCTGCCATACCGTATAATCAACACTCCTGATGCGGAAGCCTTCAAGACGGCGCGGGCTCTGGCTCGCAAAGAAGGACTGTTTGCGGGCATGAGTTCAGGAGCGGCAATGTACGCTGCCCTGACCCATGCTGAAAAAATGAAAACCGGGACATTGGTTGTAATTTTTCCCGACGGTGGGGAAAGATATCTTAGCACAACTCTTTTTACCGGGAAATCCGATTCCAAATCGGAACCAAAGAGGCAACAACTCCGTTTTTACAATACTTTGAAAAGGAAAAAAGAGGTTTTTAAGCCGCTTTCCGAGAAAAATGTTACGTTTTATGCGTGCGGCCCCACTGCCCATGAGAAGTCCACTCTGGACCATTGCCGTCGTTTTATCGTTGCGGATCTTATAAACAGGGTCCTTTCCGAGAAAGGATACCATGTCCGGTTTTTTATGAATTTCACAGATCATGATGACAACACGATCCATGGCGCTGAAAAGGCCGGTAAGTCTCTCCCTGAGTTTACAGATTATTATATCCGGGAATTTAAAAAGGACATTGAACAACTGGGCGTCAAGAAGGCAACCGGTTATCCCAGGGCATCGGCGCATGTGGATGGCATGATAGAGATATCCGGGGACCTGGTTAAAAAGGGCTATGCCTATGAAAAGCATGGCTCCATTTATTTCGATATCTCAAAATTTCCTCGTTATGGGCGACTCTCCGGCGTAGACTTGAGCAAGATCCAGGTCGGGAAGACCGTTGACCTGGACGATTATGAAAAAGATAGCCCTGTTGATTTCACGCTGCTTAAACGTTCAACCCTGAATGAATTAAAAAGGGGAATTTTTTTCGAAACAAAGTTCGGCAATATCAGGCCGGGCTGGCACATTGAATGTGCTGTTATGATCCTGCATTATCTTGGCGAAACCATAGACATCCACACAAGCTCCCGCAATCTCATTTTTCCTCATCATGAAAACGAGATTGCCATTGCCGAGGCCCTCACAGGTAAACCCCTGGCAAATATCTGGATGCATAGTGAGTTTATTCTGGTGGATGGCAAAAAGATGTCAAGGGACTTGAATAATATCATAACATTGCAGGAAGTTATAGAAAAAGGGTACACGGTTCGTGAGGTGCGTTTTTTCCTGTTGCGGTACCATTATAGAAAATCCGTTAATTTTACTTTTAAGAAGCTTGATGCAGCCGTGAAGAGTCTGAAACGGTTGGACGAATTTATCCGGAAACTGCAGTGCCTGCCGCCGGGCCTGCCTCATCCAAAGGTTGCCTCTGAAGTGACGGCAATGGAAGAAGGATTTTTTGCAGCCATGGATGATGACCTGAATGTTTCAAAGGCCCTTGCCGCGATCTTTGATTTCACAAAGAAGACCAATACTATTATCAGTGAAGGCAGGCTGGATCGAGATCAGAAGGATTATATCCTGGAAGCATTTGAAAAAATAAACAGAATATTAAATGTCATCAGGCTTGAGGAATGTCCGCTAACGCCGGAAATCGACAAGTTGATCAAAAAAAGAGAAAAGGCGAGGAAAAAGAAGGATTGGAAACAGGCGGACATCCTGCGCGACGAGCTTGCCGGGCAGGGAATCAAGATCATTGACACGGCCAAGGGCCCGGTGTGGAAAAAAATCATCATACCCATGTCAAACAAATGAAGGAAAATTCTTTTGATCGGCTGCATTTACGAAATATTGCTGGATCAAATCTTACTTAAAGGGTAAAATACCGTTTTTTTGAGCCAACCCTTAATTTCAGGAGATAGAACCCATGCCACGTTCCGCCCGACCTTTCGGCCCTGCCGAAAAAACCGTAGATGCTATTGACCGGAAACGTGAGAAAGAGAGATGGATGATGATCCAGGCGGCA
>DAOVYS010000202.1 GCA_030635485.1 Pseudomonadota bacterium
AACACGAAATTAATTTAAGGGTTCGCTCAGAAATAAATTTACATTTTCCGGTGTCGATGCGCCTGCATGGCAAGGCGCGAGGAGGGCGAATAGCAGGGCTATTTAACCGACGAGCAACGCAGCCATGCGGGATGGATCGGCACATCAAAATGTGAAGTTATTTTTGAACGAGCCCTAAGTGGATTCAATATTTTCTTGATCGGTTTACCAATTGACTGTAATGTCCCGAAAAGTACGTCAAAGCCTGACAGACAGATTAAAACCCGGACAAAAAAAGATGATTAAATGCGGACAAAAGAGCGAGTCTGAATATGGAGTCAGAGCAGGCAGGATAATCACGATGGTCCCTGGCCATAAGCCTGTCAAAGATGGGCTGATCGTGATCAGACGGACGCAGGACGGCCCCAGGATTGTCGATGTGGGACCTTTTGACAGACTGAAGAAGGATTATAAAATCCCTGTAACAGATTTCGGAGATATAGCAATCGCCCCAGGGCTGATCAACTCTCATACCCACCTGGAACTCTCTCATCTGGCCGGAAAAACACGCCTGGGCCACGGATTCGTAAAATGGCTCAAGAGCCTTGTCCCGCTCCTCCCTGGTCCGCCTGACCCAAAGACCGTCAACATCACCATTCAGGCCTTGCAGGACAATGGAACGGTCTTTGTGGCTGACATGTCTGGGAGGCATTTCCGTATGCTTTCAGAACTGCTTGAAGCAAATGGTCTTGAACACTATCTCATGATACAGCATTTCGGGTTCAAGCCGCCCATGGGAAATAACGGACCGCCCCCTCTCCCGTTTACGGAAGATTTACCGGATGATATCAGGACAGACAGGCTCTGCTTTTCCGGGCATGCATTCTATTCGACTCATCCGGAAACCCTTAAGAGGGTCAAGGCGTGGACCACTGCAAAAAAAATGCCCTTTTCACTCCATATGGCCGAGTGCGCAGAAGAAGTGGAATTCTTAAATACCGGGAAAGGCGACCTGGCCGACTTTTTCCGTGCCTCCAACATCCTGCCCGATGACTATCCCCCGCCCGGATGCAGCCCGGTTGAATACGCAGACAAGCTGGGACTTCTTGACGAAATGACCCTGGCTGTCCATTGTGTGCACCTTACGGACCAGGACATTACAACGCTGGCCGACAGAAAGACAAATGTATGTCTGTGTCCCAGGAGCAATGGACTTATTGGAGTCGGCAGAGGTCGATGGGAGGATCTGCATGATGCAGGAATAAATATCTGCATCGGAACAGACGGCCTGGTATCCAACGATGATCTAAATCCGTGGAATGAATTGAGGTATTTCAAGAAACGTTGCCAAAAAAAACTCAGTCAGTACGAACTACTGGCAACGTTAACCGTAAACCCGGCCTCAGCGCTTGGGATCAGCCGAAATTACGGCACACTGGAGAAAGGGAAGCGGGCGGTGTGGTGCACTGTGCCTGAGGAATTTCTCCCTTAAACCCTTTAAACGTAAATATTCGGGTACGAGCGAAAAACTTTAAAAAACCACAGAATGTAAATGTTTGGCAGTGCTTCAGGTGCACGTGAGCAGGCTGGAGAACTATAGTTGGCTATGTGAACCAGCCTGATCGCGTGCAGATGGAGTGCTGCCGAACATTTACATTTAAACAGGGTCAATAGAGTCGGTATTAACAAGTTCCCACGGCTTGAAGAAATAGAAGATCTCTCTGTTGGCAGAGGTTGTAGAATCGGAACCATGGACCGTGTTGGCCTCGACATCATCTCCAAAATCCTTCCGAATGGTACCCTCGGCGGCATCAGCCGGGTTTGTAGCACCCATTATGTCGCGATTCTTTGCAACCGCCCCTTCTCCCTCCAGCACCATCAGCATTACCGGTCCTGAAACCATAAAATGGCATAGGGTTTCAAAAAATGGTCTTTCTTTGTGTTCCGCATAAAAGCCCTCTGCCTCCGGTAAGGTCAGACGGGTCATCTTTGCCGCGGCCACCCTCAGACCATTGCTTTCAAAACGACGGATAATTTCACCGATAATGTTCTTTGACATGGCATTCGGTTTAATTATGGATAAAGTTCTTTCAAATGGCATTTTCTCTCCTCAATCGGACGCTTCGCGCATCATATATCTATATATGTATTATTGTAATAATTCACCATGGGTATGAGTGTGAACCCCCCGGCATGTAAGAGTTCGCATATTGGGCACCATCTCTAACAGGTAGTCGTACCACACGCAAGCCATTTTTTTATACTTTCATGTAACAATTCAGCTTGATGCCGAAATATATCTAAAAACACCGAACTGTAACTATTCTGCAGCGCTTCATAGGGAGGCAAGCAGGTTGATCAGCTATACATCACCAGTATGCTGGGCAACCTGATCGCCTTCCTAATGGAGTACTGCAGAATAGTTACGCTTTCATTTGAATTTATCGCCACTGCAGGCCGCAGTCGGTCGGGATAATACGGGGAATAAAGCAGGTGAAGAATATAGGATAAATCTATTGCTACGTGCCGCTTAAAAAATGTATAAACTCTATGAATTTTTCCTGCTCAAAATGGCTGACCATCTCTTCCTTCATCAGCAAGGCCGCCTCAAAGGGACTCCTGGCCCTGGCGTATGATCTGTTAGTAGTCAGGGCATCATATACATCGGCAATGGCTGAAATCTTGGCATTATCCGAAATGTGGTCGCCTGTAAGCCCTTCCGGATATCCTTGGCCATCAAATTTTTCGTGATGATGCATAATGACATCCAAGGCAATATCCGGAACAAGACCTTTCATCAATTCAACTCCCAATACCGGATGTTTCTTAATCCGGTCGAATTCCGCATCAGTCAGCTTTCCAGGCTTGTTAAGTATTTTCTCATCTATATCAGTCTTTCCAATATCATGGAGGATGCACCCGAGCGCAAAATCCCGCAGTTCATTTTCAGTTCCCCGGCCGATACACTGAAAGAGACCGATTGCGAAAACAGCGACATTCACGCAGTGGGTAAAGGTATAATAATCGTGGGATCCAAGTTTTAAGAGACTCGGAATGGAGTCCGGGTTGTCCAGGGCAAAGTCAATAATGTTGTTAGTGACCTCTCTGGTCTTTTTAATATTTTCTCCGCTCCTCGGATCTTCAAAGACCGCTTTAACGGTTTCAGTCGCACACTCATAAACCAGTAATGATTTCTCATCCAAGGGAATATGTTCATCCGCAATAATTATTTTCATCGAATCCTTGAGCAAAGTCCAATATTTCGCATAATCGGCATCAAGGATACAAAATTCCCCAAAATGTTTAGTTGCCAAAATTTTCACTATTTCGTCAGGAGGCGTCTCTTTGCCGAAAAGAAGAACAGCCCTGCTCTTTTCATCCCCGGTCATTCGCACATAGATATCAAACTTGATTCTAGAGGCGTTTACCAGCAGGTGATCACGATTTACAGTGACGTATTTCCGTTCATCCAAGTCAAACAGCATGGGTATCTCCTTAAAGAAACAGTATGTTATGCATTGTAGCATATCGGCCCTGCAAATTTCAACATAAGCAAAAAAGAGAAAAAAGGGCTTGCTTCATCTAACCATTTCTGTTTCAAAAATGGACTTCAGGTGATAAACTAGTGCCTGTACAGAGGGGTCGGGGGTCAGGGTAACAAATTTATTTTTCTGTTGTTTTTGCTGACCCCTGACCCCTGACCCCTGACCCCTGACCCCTAAACCCCAAAAGGGACATCATGGACAAATCAATCAGCAGATCGGAAAAAAAACGCCGCGCCAAAAATGTGGAGCAGCTTGTTCGTGAACTTATAGATCTCTCGCAGAATGATATTTCACGTCTTGAGTGCGACTCATTTCTCCAAAAAGAAATTGCCGCTGTAAAAAGGCTTAAGGGCGGGGCAAGGAAGCGTCAAATCAAATATATTGCCAAGGAATTACGAAATACGGATCACGAACCACTCCTTCTTTTTCTTCAGGAAAAAAAGGGGTCCAGGCTAAAAAAGAACCAGGAGTTTCATGATCTGGAACGTCTGAGAGACACAATTATCAACGACACTCTGGCTGCCTTAAAAATGGCGGAAGAGGAGGGAGTGGAGTTGGAGCCGGACTGGAACAGCACGGGAATTGACTCCGCGCTTTATAAACTACCCAATGTGAATGAGTCTTCACTTAGGAAATCGGCACGGATTTACGCCCGAACACGGAACCCTGCACACAGTCGTGAAATTTTCCGGACGCTTAAAGCAGCATCGGAGCAAAAACGATTTGCCGGAACCGGTAATGATGTAACTTCTCATAACCGCAGGTGAAACAGTATCCGTTCCCGGATGACTTTTTTCTCTTTCATCTTAAAGCCCTGAAAGGGCGTTATTCAATAGCCCGGGGTCAGCGCGCAGCGTGCAGCCCCGGGTAATGAAAGTAGCACAAACGATAAGCCCTGAAAGGGCGATATAAAGATGCGGGCCATATACATCGACGCTCGTTTTATATCGCCCTTTCAGGGCTTGACAAAAGGTGATCTCCTTTACCCAGGGTTCCGCTTCGCTGCACCCTGGGCTATCGAATACCGCCCTTTCAGGGCTCAATGATTGATCAATATGTAGAGAAGATAATACGCTCCCCAAAATTCATTATTATTAGTAAATATGATGATTACCTGCATTTATTGAGAAGTTACGTAATGAAGAGTAAAGGGGTAAATATTATTCAAAACTTTTACGAGATTATCCCAAATGGAATATAGAAAAGGAACAGTCGGACGTGTATTCACGGTTCGGTTTGATCATGGCGAAAATTTACTGGAAGGACTCAAGAAACTGATTGTCGAGGAAGACATCAGGTGCGGCTGGTTTCATGTGCTAGGCGGAATACAAGAGGCTGACGTTGTCATTGGACCAAAGGAACCGGTCATGCCTCCGGAACCTGTATGGAGCAAAATCAGCAACACCAGGGAAGTGTTAGGAATCGGCAGCATCTTTTGGGAGGGCGACGAGCCCAGAATCCATCTCCATGCGGATCTCGGCCATCACGGAGAGACAATCACAGCGTGTGTTCGGAAAGGCACCAAGACCTATCTGATACTTGAGGTCTTTATCATTGAGATATCAGGAATAAATGCAACCAGGCCATGGTTTGAGAAGGGTGGATTTAACCGTATCACGTTTTC
>DAOVYS010000114.1 GCA_030635485.1 Pseudomonadota bacterium
CAATTCATTAAGATTGATGGCGAGAAAATTTATTGCACAGGCAAACGAATACACGTTTCGTCGTCAAAACAGATTGAAAATTTCCGGCTGATGAAACGATTCCGCTCCGATCCGATTACCAAAGAGTACTTCATTGTCGGTATTGTAGGCAAGGAATACATCGAAGGGTTAGGTTCGTTTCCATATGCCGGAGAACAAAAGGAAGACTGAGGGTAAGGGGAATGAGTAGTATACCTCAAGATCTATTTGTTCACTCGTGATGGCAAGCAACACTTCTAAAGTATTGGCGGTGCCGAGAATCTGCCATCGCCTGTTGCCTTTTTCGTAATCTACCACCTCGGCGACGAATAATTCCTCCTTACTTCAACTCCCTAAAGGCTGAACTTCAGTGGAAATCAGAAAAAATTTGTGCTTGTAAAAAAGCCAAAAGTCCCCATAACAAAGGGCCTTTTTATGGGTGACCTTTTTTTCTTACATTTTTTCTTTTTTTTTTACGATAAAACAGTTGCAAAAAATTAAATAAATGTTTTTATAAATTTACGTTTTATTCTGATACGTTGTTAAACATTTTCTTAACTTTCACTCAGATTCCCCATCTATTTGGTTAGGATAACGACAATTTGGACAAAACGAGATCTATCATGCGCATATCGTCACTTCCAACATTTATCTCTACTATTTCACATTCTTTTTGCTTACTAAAGGCATTCCGCAACTCGCTAATTCCTTGTCTATCTCTCTTTATTATGCGGTATCGGCAATGCCAATTTAAATGTGATAATTTTCTAAAACATCCCACAATTACTCCTTCAGTTTAATTGTGGGGACAACTAACCATGAAGTAATTTAGGAGCTTGTTTGTTCAACCGGCAAAGCAGTTGAACACTGATCACGCCCGGAAATCGTGGTTTTCCATATAACAAGTAAAATGACTGCATATTTTGGTTAGGGATGGGGACTAAATAACTTCCCATCTATGTATCTCACCTTCAGGCTATCTTCGAAATCCGCGTTTACCTGGCCAATTTTCATTCACAAAGTATAAGTGCATTAAAACAGCGGCACCGCATGCGTCACATATAACTTCGGAGTTTTTCCGTCACCAAAAACAAAAAAATTACCACTAAGGGATGTGGATGACGCCAGGGTTGCCAAAAAACTAATGATATTAGATAGTTGTTTGAGCTGTTGCCTTGATGAGCGTGGCGTCATCCATAAAGTCTAAGGCACTAAATGGGAAAATTATTTCGTTCCCATCCCCTTAGCAAGTCTGTTTTGAGAACGGGTACGAAGGGGTGGTCTTTTCCTGTATAAGGTAGATGAGTAGCTCATCTGCCTCGCGTTACCCCCCCCTCGACTTCAAAATGCATGTCTGAATGCAATAGAAAAAAGGAGAACAATCATGCCAGCGTATCTTCATCCCGGGGTTTATGTAGAAGAAATCCCCAGCGGCTCCAAACCCATTGAGGGAGTGGGAACATCAACTGCGGCCTTTGTCGGTTATACGGAAAAAGGGCCGGTTGTTGACCCCGCATTGATCTTCAAGTGGGACACCTATGATCAGGATTTCGGCGGCATCATCGACACAGGAATGGGTGCCGCAGGAGACCCAATGGGCTATGCCGTTTACAACTTTTTTCTCAACGGTGGAACAGCCGCCTACATTGTCCGCATTGTCGAGGAGAATTCGGCTAAAAATGCCGAGGGCTTTATCGAACATCCTGACGATGCCACCCAGATCATTAAATTCACGGCGGCCAATCCCGGTGAGTGGGGAAACGAACTGAGGTTGAAATTTACCCTGAAAGCCGTTGGCAGCAGCTTTTTCAAGCTTGAGGTCGGCACCGGCGAGGGTGATGACTTTAAAATGATCGAAGAGTTCACTGACCTTACCGTTGCCGATGACACGGCGGATGATTACATCGAGAGCAAGGTCAATGATGCCTCCGAACTCGTCCAGGTGGAGGTGCAGAACGTTGACCAGTATATGCTGGGAATAAGCATAAGCCAGGATCTCAGCGTTGTTACCGACTTTTCCGTGCTTAATAGTAAAACAATGACTGTGACAGTGGACGGTAACCTACGCACCGCCACCTTTGACGCTGCTGATTTTGTCCCTGCCAGTACCCTGTCCGATGTTGCCGACCGCATCCAGGAGCTGGTGCGGGGAGCCGTCGTCGCTAACCCTGCAGTGCGTGATTTCACCTGTGATGCGGAAAACGATCAGCTCTTTCTCACATCCGGCAGCCGCCAGGCTTCTTCATCGGTTGTTGTTTCAGGACTCGGAGACGGAACGGACGCTTCAATTGACCTTCTGCTTGGCCTGGCAAATGACGGCACGGAACTCACAGGCCAGGAATCGCTCAATGCCATTCTTTCCTCCTCCTCCGGCGAGGTGGCGCTCGATGACGGCACAAACGGCTCCCAGCCAAGCCTTGATGAGTACAGCGATATTTTTGCCCGGTTTGAGAAAATCCGCGACATTAATATCATCTGCCTGCCGGGGCAGACCTATGACACGAGCACCGAAAAATCGATTATCGATGCGGCTGTGGCCCATGCGGAAAAGATGAAGAGCCGCATGGTAATTATTGATCCGCCGGTGGACACAGAGCTGACAACAGAGCAGAATGTCACTGATCTTGATTTGAAACCGAAAACCTATTCAGTGGTCTATTATCCCTGGCTCAAGGTGGCCAATACCCATTACAACGCCGAAACAAAACCGGGCGTGCCTCAGACCGTACTTGTCCCCCCCAGCGGCTATGCCGCCGGAATCTGGGCAAAGACGGACGGCCGCAGGGGCGTATGGAAGGCCCCGGCCGGTGTGGAAACCTCCTTGCTTGGCGTTGCAGGACAGCAGTACATTGTTGAAGATGGCGAGCAGGATCAGCTCAACCCCATGGGGATCAACTGTATCCGCAAGTTGCCCGGCTATGGCCCGGTAATCTGGGGCACGCGCACCCTGGCCACCAAGGCCGATCCTGAATGGCGCTATGTGTCGGTGCGGCGCACAGCCATTTTCATGGAGCAGAGCATCTATAACGGCATCCAGTGGGCTGTTTTTGAACCTAATGACCATCGTCTGTGGGCATCCCTGCGTCTTAATATAGATTCGTTCATGAACGGCCTGTTCCGCGCCGGGGCATTCCAGGGCGCAAAGGCATCGGATGCCTATTTTGTGCGGTGCGGTCTTGGAGACACCATGACCCAGGGAGACATTGACCGTGGTCAGGTCATTGTTATTGTCGGCTTTGCCCCCTTAAAGCCGGCGGAATTTGTCATCGTTCGCATCCAACAGAAAGTTGGTCAGCAATAAAGGAGAGCTAAAATGGCGGCACCACTTTTCCCGGTCAATGCACACAGACATGATCCATATCGAACCTTTAAATTTCAGATTCTTATAGACGGAAAGCCTGTAGCCGGCTTGCGCAAGATGACGGCCCTGAAGAAGACCACCGAGGCGGTGGGCTGGCGCACCGGCGGCGACCCCACCCATGAGCGTAAACTGCCCGGAGGCACGTCCTACGAGCCCATTACCCTGGAACAGGGTCTGACCCATGATCCGGTTTTTGAGAACTGGGCCTGCCTGGTGAACAGCATCCAGGGAGATGCGGGAATGTCGCTGAAAAATTTCCGCAAGGACATTGTTATCAATATCCTCAATCTGCAGGGTCAGGTGGCCATGTCCTACATGATTTACCGGGCCTGGGTCTCAGAGTTCCAGGCCTTGCCGGACTTTGACGCCGGCAGCACAAACACGGTGGGCATCCAGACCATCAAGCTGGAGCATGAAGGATGGGAGCGGGACACGTCCGTTTCAGAGCCGACTGAATCGTAAGGAACAGAGAGGAAATACATACGCTCTGTGATCAGTGCCTCTATAAAATTATTTTCATATTTCGTCAAACGGAGGATTGATGGCGGAATTCAGTGTGCAGCTTCCCGGCGGTTTTCTGCATAAAAACAGGCTCTTTCGGCAGGCGGTATTTTGTCCGATCTGCGGAGAAATGGAACTCGTTTTCCAGGAGGCCGGCAAAAAAAAGGATTCAAGACCCCGTTACGTGACAGGGGTGCTGGCTGCGGCGCTTGACAATATTGCCGGTATTCAAGCTGAGCCTTCAGTCGTCAACAGGCTCTGCGTGGCAGACCGGCAATACCTCATGCTGCAGCTCGCATCCATGCTTGAGGGAGATTTATTCTGGATGTCATCAGCCTGTTCTTCCTGTAAAAGCGATTTTGACATATGCATAAGGCGATCCGATTTACCTGTTAAAGAGGCGGGACAGGGGTATCCTTTTGCCACAATCAAGCTGGACGGAGCAGAGATTACCTGCCGTATTCCAGTTGGTGAAGATCAGGAAAAAATAGAACGTCTTTCCGATGATGATGCACTGCATCTTTTATTGGAACACTGCATTGAAGCAGTCAATGATAATGCGCCGGAAGAGGGTTTTGTCGACAGTCTGACCCAAGCTGATATCAGTCGCATTGAAGACGTTCTGGAGGATATTTCTCCCTCTGTAGCAACGAGGTTGCTGACCCGTTGCCCGGAATGCGATGCAGAACAGGTTATCGAGCTTGATCCCTACGCATTGCCGGTAACGGAAACAGACAATTTTTACCAGGAAATCCATACGCTGGCCATGGCTTATCACTGGAGTGAACAGGACATTCTGTCCCTTCCCCGCAGCAGGCGCAGAACATATCTGGACCTGATTGATCGTTCGCGAGGGATGTATGGATGAAGCACCCTACAGGGATCGCTTTATCATCACAAAACATGTAATGATTACATACGGAGGAGTCTGCTAAATAGGGGGTACCTCTGAACGGTTACCAAAATAAACATGGGCTATTTACGAAACATAATCGCGGATGCCCGGCCACGTCCGACAACCAGGGTGACGGAACCGGCAGAGCAGATGAATGACATCCCATCCGTGGAGGGAGCGTCTCCTTTTGGTATGAAGCAGCGGGTAAGCGATAGACCCGTGCCAAAAGCTGCAGTGTCTGGTGCAAATGCTACGCCTGATAGCACTGTCAAAAGAACATTGGCCTGGAGTCCGTCCACGGAATCAGCCGTTCACAATAGAGCACAGGAGTACCCTGAAAAGAATAAAGAGATTGGTGGAGAGGAGGGTGCAGGCGCGTCTGACCACAGGAGAGCCGTCCCGCCTTTCGGAGATTTTCCGGAAACAGAGCAGTATGTTTATTCCCAGTCAAGTCGAACAGCAAGTAAAGCGGAAGAGGAAACTGAAACATCGGCATTCCCAGGCGGAAGTCGTATTCACGTGACTGAAATTGGAGATGAAGCAATTTCGAGCGTAGTATCTCAATATTCGGAAAGCACATCAAATTTTTTGGAATCGGTTATGACCAGGCACAAGATTTCTGGTGCAACGGAAGAATCGGAAACAAGAACGTCAAGTAGCAACGGCAGGGGGGAAAACGGCATGTTTTTGCGAAAACAAGGTGAAAACAGGCCATCGGGAGGCTTTACCGCCTCTCCACCATTGTTTTTTTCATCTAAAAAGGATGCGGCTTCCACGGTTTTTTTCATGGAGAGCCACAGCCCGAACATTGCCGGTCCGGGAGAACAGGAAAAAAACGTCGGACGTTCAGTGCAGTCTGTCAAACATCCTGGCGAGACAGGACAACAAACTGATATTTCAGTCAATTATTTGCATAAAGAAAATGACAGGGCTGAACCGGCTGCTCACAGGGAAGGGGGCGCCGAACGAGAAAATTCTCCTGTTTCTCCTGTTAGTTCTGAAGTGCGGCGTGAGAAGAAAAAAGAAGAGATCACCGGACTGGAAAAATTGCGTAAGCAAGACCAGGAAGAAAAAAGATCCGTTGAACAAATGGATGAAGAAAGATCTGTCCGGCAAGATATTGTTCTTAATAAGGATATACCTGGGCGGCTGCGGGTAGTGACGCAAGATAGGGTAACAAAAGAGAGCCCCGTTTTTATAGTGAAGCCGAAAAAAAGCCGCCCGGAAGGCCCGAAGGTCACCATCGGCAGTATTGAGGTCATCATTGAGGCTTCGGCTGTCCCGGAGAAGCATTCTGCTCCACAGAGTCCTGCTTCCACATTATCAAGCCGACACTATCTGAGGAGACTCTGATGCTTGCCACCACATCTCTTTCAGTTGCAGCCAATACACTACGCTCTTATCTTGCCGACAATATTGCCGATCTGGACGGCATCTTTATCAGTCATCCAAAGGAAGCGGCGGACCAGGCAAACAGCGAGGGCAAACAGTATCTGAACCTTTTCTTCTACCTGATCGAACACGGAGGTTATCCTGCTGACGGTCGCAGCGACGACCCGTTTTACTTGCGGGTGAACTGCCTGATCACCCCCCTGGGCACGAAAGAGCCCGGCCCGCCGGACAGCAGTGTCAGCGCAGGGGAAAACGATCTGCGCCTCATGGGGGAGGTTTTGCGTCTGCTGCACGAACAGCCCCTGCTCATGGTCGAGGAGGGAGGCGAAATGGCCCATCTGCAAGTGGTGATGTATCCACTGAGCCTGGATGATATCAACCACCTTTGGTCCAACCAGGGCGAAACAGCCTACCGTCTGTCGGTTGCCTATCAGCTCTCCCTGCTGCCGGTTCCCCTTGGGACAGCCAAAGAGCGAAGCCCGCTGGCCGGTTCCATCGGTATCGGCACGGGTGGTACAATGACAGTGGCGCCATTGCCTTCCGAAGGATTTGGTCTGGAGACATCTGTTCCGCAGATTAAGTCCCTATCCGTGGATACGAGCCGGCCGGACTGGTCGCCCCAGCTTATTTTTCTTGACGCCGGCGGCAGGTTGCAATCTGTTCTTTCTTTTTCCCTGGCAACCCTTCCCGCTTCACTTGATGTCATCATTCTTGGCGATCCCGGAGCTAATGTGACCCTGGGCTGGCAGGAATGGAATGCCGGAGATAATCCCGTGCCATGGCGGCATGTGGGCACTGATCAGGATTTGGCCGTTGCAGCGGACAAAGTGGACCAGGAGCAGACAGAGCCTTCCCTTTCCTCGCTTGCAACGGCAATCAGTCCGAAAATTGAAGTTGCCGGACAGGCTGTACTGTCTGCCGAAAGAACCTGGACCAGGGCGGACGGCAGCCAGGGCGTGCTGCGCAGCAACGCTCTGCTGCTTATCGTCCACCAGGAGGATTGATGAAGACCGTTTCCTTTGCCCCGGAATGGAACCGTCTGGATCTGCTTGGCTATTGTCTGGCAGCCGGGAGGCGCGGAGAAAAAATAGAATCGTCCGTGCAGGAGCGTCTGCGGGACGAGCAGGAAAAAGTGCATATTTTGCGGGACCAGTCTCCCTGGCGTGAGGTTATTCATAAATACGGTCTTTCACATTTTGATCAGGAAATTCTGATCTGTGCCCTGGCGCCGGAAGCGGAACCACGCCTCGGCTGGATGTTTCAAGAGTTGCAGCCCGGTCTTTCATCGCCTTATTCATGCCCTGCCCTCATGCGGGAGCTTTTTGTGCTGGAGGGTAAGGAAGCGGGAATTTTCCAGAAGTCCCTGAGCGCCACGGCGCCGCTTTTCCGCCATGGACTGCTGGAGCAGGGAGGCAGCCGCCTGTACCGTCCCCTGCAGCCCACGGCAAAGAGCAGTACCGAACTCCTGGGATGGAGCGAGGTAATGGAAGCCCCCCCTGGCACTGTTCCCCTGGAAACAAGCGCCGACTGGGACGATCTGGTACTGCCTGAGACATGCATGCAGGCCCTGCGGGAATTTCTCTTGTGGATCACCCACAGGGCAAAGGTTGTTGATGATTGGGGCGCCAAGGTCTGCGGTGGTCCGGTTGCCCTTTTTGCCGGTCCTTCCGGCACAGGCAAAACTTTTTCCGCCGAGGTGCTGGCAAATGCCATAGGCTGGCCTCTGTTTCGGGTGGATCTCGGTTTTCTGATCAGCAAATACGTGGGAGAAACGGAAAAAAATCTTAACGCCCTGTTTGATTCGGCCCATACCCGCAACATGGTGCTTCTGTTTGACGAGGCGGACAGCCTTTTCGGCAAGCGGGGCGAAATACGGGAAGCCCG
>DAOVYS010000146.1 GCA_030635485.1 Pseudomonadota bacterium
CCAGCATCTCTCTCCCGCCCGAAACTCTTGGGGAACTCGTTGCTCGATGAAGGGCACTTTATTCGTAGCGGGAGGAGCGCATTCTTTAAATTTGAACTATAATACATTAGTTTCTTTTTTTCCTTTTGGAACAACTATAAGGGCACTTCCGTTGGGCGCGTGCAGACAGATGGAGTGCTGCCGAATATTTACTTCAATCTATGACAGAGACGCTGGACATACGGCACTTAAGAGTCTGCGTAAAAACAACCTTGAACATCTTAGATAGATGTAGTCAGGCATGAATAAACATCAATCCCCAAAATTTAAAGATTACACTCAGACCTATTTCAGCCAGTCAGGGCAACTGAATGCTGAGAAGCGCAATGATCTGATCATAAACTACACGCCGTTGATCAAATATATCGCAGCCCGCCTGACATCCAGACTACCGCCGCACGTTGCAATTGACGACCTTATCAGCAGCGGGATTATCGGTCTGATCGATGCAATAGACAAATTTGATACTTCCAAAAATGTCCAGTTCAAGACGTACGCCGAATTCCGTATAAAAGGGGCAATGCTCGACGAACTCCGTTCCCTTGACTGGATGCCCAGATCGATCCGGAGAAAGGTCACTGCGCTTGAAAAGACCTATTCCGACCTGGGAAGGAAGCTGGGCCGGCCAGCCACCGACGAAGAGGCTGCCAAATCCATGGACATCTCCCTTGACGGATTTTACAAACTGCTTGACGAGACAAAAGCCGTCACCTTCATGGATATCGAACTTCTTCGTCAAAAGGCGCCGGAAACCATAGATACCGGTATTGCAGATTCGTTCGCGGATAGTGACAAGGATCCATTTGCCGCGATCAGTCTTTCCGAGATTCGCGATCAGGTGGCCAAGGCGATCATGGAACTGCCTGAGAAGGAAAAACTCACAGTCTCTTTGTACTATTTTGAAGAACTTACCATGAAGGAAATCGGCCAGATCCTGGGATATACCGAGTCCCGCATCTCCCAGATGCACAGCAAGGCCATGCTCCGTCTCCGGTCAAAACTGAAAAAAGCCCTGACCACTTGAACCGGCGGATCCATACTTCCAAGGATAGCCAAGGCAAAAAAAAATCAAAAAGAAAAAAATCATTGAGTTCATTCTTGCAAATTCTTATAAAAGATTAGTATACTTAAGATGTATGGGTACTGTTTTCATAAGCAGGCCCCTCCATACTCAAATCTTTTAACGATTTTTTACTAGGAGGCTGCCTGAGAATAGCAATTTTTTCAAAATCGAGGCATACGAAAAAAAATAAGCGCAGGCATATGTTTGATATTCCAAGCATTATTTTTTTGAGTATGACGAAGAGTTTGGGGAAAAGGGCATTCTCAGACAGCCTCCTAGTGCATCACTCTTTAAGGGGGAAATATGGCTGACACCACCAATATGAAAATTCTTGTTGTCGACGATTTTGCCACCATGCGCCGGATAGTGAAAAATATACTCAAGCAATTGGGTTACAGCAACATTATCGAGGCTGATGACGGCACAACGGCAATGGAACTTCTGGAAAAGGAAAAAGTGGATCTGATCATTTCCGACTGGAACATGCCAAAGATGACAGGCCTCGATCTCTTGAAAAATGTACGCGGCAATGCCGAGATGGCCGCCACTCCATTCATCATGGTGACTGCGGAGGCCCAGCAAGACAACATCATCCTGGCGGTCAAGGCCAAAGTCAGCCAGTACATTGTAAAGCCGTTCACAGCTGACACTCTTGGAGAAAAAATCAAAAAGGTATTTGATTAGGGTCCGTCCGAGTGCATTCCCCCTTGCACTGCCTACACCCGCCTTCAACGGCGTAACTGCGAACCATTGCCGATTCTCATCAATAAATGCCCATTCATAAACCGGGCACTGACCAGAGAACCTGCAATCCACAATGGATAAAAAACCGCAAGACTCAAAAAATACTGAAATTGCCGAGACTTCTTCAAAAGGTTTCTCTGATGAAAATTGGGGTGAGGACTGGGAGTCGGCATTCCAGGCAGAAGACTACATGTTCTCTCCTGAGGAAGGAGAGGCTGACACCTTCTTCCAAACCGACTCAAAAAAACCTGCTGCCACTGATTCTTCCGCCCCTTCCACAAGCTTAACGCCGGATTTAAGTGAGACGACACTTGGCGCTGAGGAGACCGCGGTTTTAGCCCCGGACGCGGCCGTACAGCCGGCAACTGAGACTGCGGAAAAAGAAAAGTTTTCTGCCGCTAAAATTATTACCCGTCTCAACACTCTCTTCACAACCACTAGACAACGTCTCAAAACTTTCTTCACAACTACTAGACAACGATTTCTCGCTCTTAAAACCTACCAGCAGATCCTGGCAGGCGGAGTCCCACTGGCTGGTTGCCTGATAATTGCGGCTATATTCGTATCATCGGGTTCGGAAGAGAGATCCGTCGCAACAATTGAAACAGATCCGCAGCCCCAAGTGCAAGTGCAACCGGCACCCCATTCAGACAAAACTCCAGAGACTATCGTACTGCTGGAAAATTCCCTCATAAATGAGGCGGTTCCGGATGAACTTCCGTCAGAGTCTGAGACGATTCGTCAAAAATGGCTGTTTCCATCGTTCTTCATCCCTGTTGTTGGTCAAAACGACCAGGAAAAAATCGCCTTTGTCTCCATTGACCTGACTATTGTCGTATTGCTGGATGAAGAGCAGGAACTACCTGAAGATAAAAAAATTCTTGTCCGTGACCTGATTTATCAGTTTTACCTGAATCGGCCGCTTTACGAACTTCGCAAATATTCTCTGGCACGGGGAGAGATGGTTAAAAAATTAAATGCATGGATACTGAAACAGTGGCCGGAAGGACCCATTTACAAAATTATTATTAACCGTTATCAGATTGTATGATTCAGCAGGTTGAAATGATAAGAAAAGAACGATTTTTTTGATTTCAAGAAAAATTTCGATCTTTTTTTTCGGAAACCCGGAAACAACCCGGGAAAGTGCGGATTAATTTATTGATAATATGGTATTTTTTAGACCTGACAACTTTTCCGGATTTCAGAACACATATTTCGTATTTCAGGAAAAAAATTCGTCCACAGAGCTAACACTCTAATTATCCGAATAAAATACTAATTACACGGGCAATCCCATATGAGCCCCGATAGCATGAGAAATCCTGCTGTCCAAAAATGCCACACCAGCCTGGAACTTTCTTCCACCATTTGTCTCGATTTCCTTGGCCCACTTGATTTCACCCACACCTTCCAGTATGGGCATAATGAAATCAGATCCGAATTCAAATGAGATCAGCCCATGTCCCACCATATCGTTTGAGCTGTTAACCCTCATTCCACCGAGGCTTATGTCGACCGTATGGGCATTCACATCCAATATCTCAGAGGAACCCCCGCTTTCATCACACGCAGCAAGTGAGAGAGTAAAACGATCAGGTACCCGCCGATAGCGCCTGCGGCTGCCGTCAAGGATAAATCCGTATTTCTGCGCTGTCTCCTTAAGCAGTTCAGTCCCTCTTATATACTGATGACATTCGAGAAACTTGCCCGTTCTACAGAACATCTGAATATGTTCCGGCATAGGGATGTAAAGACCGCCCTTGGTCATCTTACACTCCTGTCCTTCCCCATGCCCCTCATACGGACACGTTTCCGATATTTTGTCTACAGTTCTCATGTCCACCTACAAGTAGTGAGATTAGTCACATCAAATTATTGTATACCATTACCCTAAGGGCTCGTTCAAAAAATAACTTCACATTTTGATGCGCCGATCCACCCGCATGGCTGCGTTGCTCATCGGCTAAATAGCCCTGCTATTCGCCCTCCTAGCGCCTTGCCATGCGGACGCCTCAACACCTGAAAATGTAAATTTATTTCTGAGCAAACCCTCAGCTTTCCAAAAATCCAAAAAGGAAGACAACTATATTAAATCTTTCATCTATTGTAGGATGCAAAAAATGTACCAATCCGCACAGCTAGCACTGCAACCGATCAAGGGGCAGCAAAGACCTCCGGACCATAGTAAACGTTCATTTCTTCAATGATTTAACCGAAATATCATGACGCTTCATCTTGTCATACAAAGCTGTCTTCCCAATCTGGAGTCTGTGGGCAGCCTGTTGAACATTCCCGTTATTCTTCTTCAACGTAAATAGTATTATATCACTTTCAAGCCCGGAGATTACATCTTTTAATGACTGCGAGGCAAGCTTGTCATCAATCTGGTAGATATAATTGAATTGGGAAGTTGCGGTAGGGACGGCATCAAATACAAGATCCTGTTCCGTAATCATATTGTTCTTTGCCATTAGCACAGCCCGCTGGATAACATTTTCAAGCTCTCGAATATTCCCAGGCCAGTCATGCATAAGCAGCCGGTTGATTATCGTGTCAGGTACAAAATCAATGTCCTTTTTAAAGGCCCGCCGGTAGATTTTAATAAAATGAGAAGCCAGATCGACAATATCCTCCTTCCTCTCTCTTAAGGGAGGAATGACGATGTTTATAATATTTAAGCGATAATAGAGATCAAGACGGAATTTGCCCTCTTGAACCGCCCTTGCAAGATCAACATTTGTGGCAGCTATGATCCTGACGTCCACCTGAATGGGTTCAGTGCCGCCCACCCGGATAATCTCGCCACCCTGAAGGATTCTGAGCAGGGACGATTGCATCTTGGGACTTATGTCACCAATCTCATCCAAAAAAATAGTTCCCTTGTCAACAACTTCAAATTTTCCTTTTTTCCTCGAAGTTGCGCCTGTAAATGCGCCTTTCTCATACCCGAACAGATCACTTTCCAGCAGATTATCGTTAATGGTATTGCAGTTTACCTTTAAAAACGGCTTATCCCGCCGCGAACTGCAACTCCTTATCAAATTTGCGACCAGCTCCTTACCGGTGCCGCTTTCACCGCTTACAAGGATAGTGGTGTTGGAATCAGCAATTTGATATACCATCTCACGAAGTTCGCGCATCTGCCGGCAGTTACCAACCATTTCGTCCGTATGATCCGCGATCTTTAACTGATTTCTCAGAGAATGGACCTGCCGCGAGAGTTGATTCCTAACCTTCTCACTCTCCTTCAATTCACTGATCTTCTGCTGAAGGACCTCCTCAATATTGTTGTGAAATTTTTTTAACGCCTCTTCCTGCCGCTTCCTCTCGGTGACATCCCTCATAACCACCATGACAAGTTTGTCGTCCTTATACCCCTGAAACGGCACGGAACTGTACTCCACGTCGATCTCGCCGATCTTTTTTTCATACAGCGACTTATCCTGTCTATAAGACTCTTCAATCCTGAACGGACAGACGACCCGAGTCTCCTGATTATTTAAATCGCACCGGCACAACACCTTGTGGCAGAATTTATCGCGCATGTCTCCAAACACGCTAATGGCCATCGGGTTCATGTACTCAATGACGTAATCTTCACGTATCAGAAAGACCATTTCAGGCATGATATCCAAAAGGGCCCGCCAGTTCTTGCCCAGGCGGTTGACCTCATCCCGTGTTTTGCGCAGTTCAATATCCCTGCGCTCTACAGTATTCTTCATCAGGCAATGTCCATGTGGATATTATTTCCCCGTCAATACCAATTTGGGCAAATTGATCGTAACCAATAACAAAGTCCAGACAACCAAACAACGCTTACCCCCATTAGTCGGGAAGCGATCGTAACTGATTACGGAGGCAAGGCAACCAAACAACAGTTCCCTCCCTTACCATGTAAGCGGTCACTGTCGTCCTACGCCCATATAATGAAACCCAGCCTCCTTCATCTTACGAGGTTCATATACATTACGCAAGTCAATGAAGACCGGTTTTTTCATGACAGACCTGATCAACTTGAGGTCAAGGGCCCGGTACTGGTTCCATTCCGTGAGCAGCACCACTGCGTCAGCGCCTTCGCAGGCAGCATAGGGACTCTTGACAAACTCAAATTCCGGAAACATCACGGACGCATCCTCCATGGCCACCGGATCATGGACACGCAGCCTGGCGCCTTTTTCAGCAAGAGCGGGCAAAATGGTCAATGAAGGCGCATCCCGTAAATCGTCTGTTTCCGGCTTAAAAGTCATACCCAAAATTCCGATGGTCTTACCCGCTTCCGAGCCTCCGAGTGCATCTCTTATCTTTTTGACCATCCTCGCCTTCTGGGCCGAATTGACCTCCACGGCAGCCTCCACAAGCCTGGCAGCGACGCTGTGCTCCTGAGCGATCCGCATCAGGGCGAGAGTGTCTTTCGGAAAACAGGAGCCGCCGTAACCAGGCCCGGGATGGAGGAATTTACCGCCTATTCGTCCATCCAGCCCCACCGCCTTTGCAAGCGCAATAACATCTGCATTCACCGCCTCGCAAATATTTGCCATTTCGTTAATAAAACTGATCTTAATGGCAAGAAATGCGTTTGCGGCATATTTTATAAGTTCAGCAGTCTCAAGCGTAGTCTCGACAAAAGGCGTGGAAATCAGATAAAGGGGGTCATATACCTCCTTCATCACTTTAACGGCACGCTCCGAGTCAGCGCCGATGACCACACGGTCCGGCCGCATGAAATCAGTAATTGCCGCCCCTTCGCGCAAAAATTCCGGATTGGAGACAACATTAAAATCAGCATCCGGATTCTCCTCTTTCACAATTCTCTCAACCTGTCTGGCAGTCCCGACAGGCACCGTGCTTTTGTCCACAATAACGGTGTA
>DAOVYS010000260.1 GCA_030635485.1 Pseudomonadota bacterium
GCCATTTCCCCTTTGGGGAATAAAATTTATCCATGCACTGACTTATGGGTAAAGACCTAGGCCTAGACCGCTGAAAGGAAAATCAGGTTCAAAAGTCCGATAATAAAACCCAGGAGGGCTCCGAACAGGTTGATGTATTTGAACTGCTCCTGCATAATGCTTAAAAGCAGTCCTTCCAATCTGAGAAGATCCAGCGAATCGACCTTTCGGACAACAATATCACGTATATTTAACGAATCCACCAGACCAGGGATCTCACCGATCAAAAGGCTGCTGATTCGACCAAGAAGATAGTCAACAGATGTATGCTGCACATCCTTTGGGATAAAGGACCCCAGCGGCCCTATCGGCTGTGCGGGTAACTTATTCTCAATCAGCTCTTCCATCAGATTGTCAATCAGCTTTCTGACCTTGGAAGACCTGATAATCCCGACTATCTCGTTTGCCGCCCATTCCTTTCCATGATTAAATTCGTCTGCTCCGAACAGGTCTGTCAAAATATCATTTAACGGCCTGTCGATCTGGGAATAAAGCCCTTCCCTGATCAGGCCGACCATGGACTTTAAAGTGTCCGGATCCCGGAGGGTTGCAAGGATTCCGTCACTGATCATGTCACTGATTTTTTCAACCCTTTCCGGACCGCGGTCAGCCAGCAAGGTGGAAAACGGAGCGCTCATGATCTGATCCGCTTTTTTACGAATGATTGCGGCAAGCCTCTGCTGCATGGTTTCATCAATAAACCATTTTGATATTTCGCTTCCATTTTTATTTAGATAATCGCGGACCTTCTCTTCAACCATTTCAGAATTAAGAAAGCTGCCGAGAAGTCCGGCCATCGGTCCAAGCGTAGCGGTAAAATTATTAACAGCGCTGCCGACTCCCTTGGCAATTTGTTCCTGTGTTACCGGCTCCTCAATAAGCCCCGCCATCAGATGCATCAGATGCGGCGCCTCCTGCTCCAGCCGGTCAAGCAGCATCTCGGTTAAATCTCCTGGCAACAGGTCTTTCATGCTGCAATCACGGGCAACCAGATCATCCACCTTGTTCCTTACGTGCGCCCTCACCCACTCCTCAACTCCGGGACCTTTAAGGAACCCGGCTGCTGCTGATTCCAGAACCCCTATCAGATGTTCCTGGTTTTCCGAGGAGATGATTTCATTGAGTTCACTTGTCAGAAAGTCGTCCATGTGGGATGAAACCATAGAGGCGACATTTTCGGCAAAATCATGGCTATTAAAATAATCGTGCAAGTGCTCCTGAAAACGCAGCCTGAGGATCTTGATACTCACCTGAAAGGTTGTTAAGAAGCGCTTAGGGATAAGGGAGGTGACAGAGCCCAGTTCCTTGTTCAGGACGTTTGAGATTCTGGTCTCGATCACTCTTTTTAATTGCTGTTGAAATTGATCCCCGGCGATCCCCTTGCCCACATCCGAGCTGGTGAGCAGGTGTTGGCCCACCATTTCTCCGATGTTCCGAGCAAGCTGATGACGCTTCAGCGGAATGATCCCGGGAGTCATGGGAATCCGCAAACCAAACAGATACCAGGGCTTTAAAGGCTTAAAGAGCATGCGGATGGCCACACAATTGGTTATATAGCCGATGGCCGCGCCAACGAGAGGGGGGGCTGCGTAAGAAAATAATGGATTCATGTTTATAACCTGATCACCTTACCTAATGTCCTGTCAACAGCCAGGGCCTGCCGCATCCTGGCCTTTAGGAATTCGTCGGTAAGATAATCCCGGCTGTTTTCAATAATCGAATATAGTCCGGCAATATCACTTGCCTCACCCATTTCCATAATTTTTTTCAAATTTTCAACAAAGTTCCGGACGATCTTACGACCCTCACCGTACGTGGCAATGATTTCAGCATATGTTGCCGGACTCTGGGAGTGGACCCTTGCCATGGCCAGAATGCCGTACAACGACGTAAGTGTGGAATGGCTTCCAATGGAATCCGGCGATATGGAGTTCTGGTCAAGTGTCATAGCCAGGGCCACAGAGATCGCCGTAGGCAGTTTCTGTCCCACACCCATGAGCAGATCGTGTTCCGCGGGCGTGTCGGCAGATATATCGGCCCCGTGCTTGTAAAGGAATGCCTCGAATTCACTGCACAGAGCGCCGCTTCTCGCGGTGCGGACAACTGACACGTTTTTGTCTTTCATGTTAGCCGCCTGGGGCCCCCAGAGGTTGTGAACCAACATCAGTTCAACCCCTTTTCCCGTATGTGTCAGAGCGGTATTCAAGGTCTCTTCCGCCTCACCCGCCAGAAGGATCATGGCCTGGCCGTCTTTTAACAGGGGGCCGAATTTTTTTACGGTCAAAGTCGTTGCGCTGATCGGCACACACACAACCACCACATCCACTTTTTCGATCATCTCCTCAGGACGCATAGCGCTGCTGCGTCCGGTCAGATATGTCTCGTATCCCTCGCTGTCAAGCCGATCGGCAAACCATTTGCTCATATCGCCGGTGCCGATAAAACCGAACGACCTGATGAGCTTAACACGCATATCAACGCGTGGATAACTGCCCAGCACCTTGATGGCGCCGGGTTCCTGAATGATGTAGTTTTCAATCCTTTTTAGACCGTCACGTATATTCGTATCCTCAATATGGCCCTCAACTTCGATGTAAAACTGCAATTTCTGCGTTGTAACATCTGTCTCGGAATGCATATCCACCAGATTGACACCGCGCGTGGAAAATTCTCCCAGGATGTCAAACAAAAGACCTACCCGGTCCTGGAGCGGCGAAGTGATAAAGGTCGTGGCATCATATCCGGTCGGAGATGCCATTTTTCGGCCC
>DAOVYS010000067.1 GCA_030635485.1 Pseudomonadota bacterium
ACCAGCTGACTTACTTTTACACACTCTTCTGCCTGCTGACAGTGCTCGCCACTGCATGGCGAATCGAAAGTTTCTGGCGGTTACTGCAACCTATCCAACGCTGGGAATACAAATTCCTGGTCATTGGCGGATTTCTCATGTGCGGAACGCTGGGATGGTTCTTTTCCTACCGCCTCACATACAGCCACACATACAAAGGTATTGTCATCGACCACCTTCTGCTTCTTGCAATCCTGACACTCTTCTCCTTTTCTCTGATGATCTATGCCGTGACCAGACACCGGTTGCTGAACCGGAAGATGTTCATCTCCCGCCAGGTGATCTACACATTTATCGCTCCATCAATCTTTGCAATATATCTCACCACTCTGGGCATTATTTCCCTTATCATAAAGACATTTGGATACGAGTTTCATTTTGTCCTGTTCTGGTTTCTGGCTGCAACAGGCCTTGTGGGCATCACAACACTTGCCTTGTCCGGCAAGGCACGCCAGAGCGTCAAATATTTTATCAGCACGAACTTTTACAACAACAAATACGAATACCGGGATGAGTGGCTCGCTTTTTCCTCCCTCCTGCGCGGCGAGTTGAACGAGGCCGAGGTGGTCGATGCCCTGCGCCGGGTACTTCTTGAAAGCATGTACACGACAAACATCATAATCTGGCTCGGGAATAGGGAATCCGGCTACAAACAGATCGGAGGAAAGGAAGCCCAGCCTTCAGCTACGGCTGATCTGCCAGGGTATGACCTGTTGATAAAATATGTCAAGAAACATGATTACCTCTATATCGATAAACCGGACACTGATCCGGAATGGAAAAAGCTTATATCACAGGAACAGAATTTTTTAAAAAAACTTGATATCGTGCTTCTAGTTCCTCTTGCAATCGGCGACCAGTGCCTGGGTCTGATCGGAATAGGGCCTGAATACACCGGCGGCCGGTACGGCAAAGACGACTTTGATCTGTTATCCGCACTGGGAACACAGGCAGCTTCCGCCCTTTTGAGCATCCGCGTGGCTGAGGAATTGGCAAGATCCCGTGAACAGGAGGCCTTTAACACCTTATCCGCATTTGTCCTGCACGATGTAAAAAACGCTGCAGCCATGCTCTCACTGATTCAGGAAAACGCCCCTGATCACATCGACAACCCGGAATTTCAACGGGATATGCTTGAAACAATTGATGATGCATTAAAAAGAATGTCAAAGGTTCAGGAGCGTTTAAACACGCTGAAGGGGAAAAGCGAGCCGGTTTTCGAAAAAACCGATCTGGCCGATTTTCTAAGATTATGCTGCCGTAGACTTGAGAAGAAACTCCAGTTCTTAAATATAAAGCTTGAAAACGGTGATGAAATCCGCATTTCAATTGACAGGGAGATATTGACCAGAGTCCTTGAGAACGTCCTTCTCAACGCCCTGGAGGCCGGGGGAAGAGGAACAGAGGTTGTGATCAGACCATTTTCAGATGGGGAAGACAAGGCTGTAATTGAAATAGAGGATAACGGCCCGGGCATACCGGAAGAACTGCTGCCTGATATTCTCTTTGAACCGTTTAGGACCGGCAAGTCCAAGGGAAGCGGCATCGGTCTCTGGCAGGTAAAACAGCTGATCAACAGCCTAAACGGCGAGATATCGGCTGAAAACGTAAAGGGCGGCGGAGCAAGATTCACTGTGCGTCTGCCTATCGGTCCATCAAACGGATGAAAGATCTATTCTGTGTTTCTTTATCAGATCGTGCAGGGTGGGACGACTGACTTCGAGCAGTTTTGCGGCCTGACTTATGTTGTTCCCGGTCATGGCAAGGGCCTGCCGTACAACCTTAATTTCCGCGTTTTCTCTGGCTGTTTTAAGGGTCTGCAGATCATTTTCAACCTGATCCGGTTCATCAAATCCCATATCCACCGAATTGATAATAATGTCGAAAGTCACGCTCAAGGCCCTCCGGACACAATTCTGCAACTCCCTCACATTCCCGGGCCATAAATGGGCCAGCAAGGAGGCGCAGGCGGACGGGGAAAATAAAGCCCGGCCCCGGCCAAGCGCCTTGGACTCCTCGCGCAGAAAATAGTTTGCCAAAATCAGAATATCCTCGGACCGTTCCCTGAGAGGGGGAATCCGAATCGGAACCACATCCAATCTGAAAAAGAGGTCTTTCCTGAATCCGCCCTGCGCGACCGCATCCTGCAGGTCAATGTTGGTGGCGGCAAGAACACGGATATCGAGATTGATGGTTCCGGTTCCACCCACCCGTTCAATGGTGCGCTCCTGAAGACACCGTAACAGCTTTACCTGCAGCGCCAACGGCAATTCGCCTATCTCATCCAAAAAAACCGTCCCCTTGTCCGCCTGTTCGAATTTCCCGATCCTTCTTGACGTCGCTCCTGTAAAGGCCCCCTTTTCATGGCCGAACAGTTCGCTTTCCAACAAATTTTCAGGAATCGCTCCACAGTTGATGATTATAAACGAATTATCCTTGCGGCCACTCAATTCATAAACAGCACGAGCCACCATTTCCTTGCCGGTTCCGCTCTCCCCGGAAATCAACACAGGATAGTCATTGGCGCTGACCTTCCTGACAAGTTCAAACACCTCCGTCATCCCCGGCGACACGCCTAGCATACCGCAAAACTCGGAACTCTGCGCGTTTTGCCGCTGAAGCGCCCGATTGGACTCTTCCAACTCATATATCCGGAAGGTGCGGGCCAGAATAATATTCAAAAGAGATAAGTCAATGGGCTTGGCGCAAAAATCCACTGCGCCCATACCAATGACACGGACGGCATTTTCATCTTCCGCATTACCGGTAATGACAATGATCTTGGTCTTGCTGCGCCCCTGGCTTTTCTCAAGCAGGGCAAAGCCCTCCCGGGTTGTGTCAGGATGGGGAGGAAGGCCCAGATCCAATGTGGCAACAGGAAACGCGCCCGAGGCGAGAAAAGGACCCGCCTCATCCGCGCTGGAAGCGATGGTGATGTCGTAATGTTTACTCAGGCCCCACTTGAGCTGTTTGGCAACAGAGGCCTCATCTTCGATTATAAGAAGTTTCTTAAGAGACATAGTATGCTCCTTAAATTTTCACTCACCAAGTTCCGACCAGATCGCGATTCGATTTCGGCCGCTGTTTTTGGCATGGTAGAGCGCCTGGTCCGCATGAGACATCAGTATCGATTTTTCTTCACCATCTTTGGGAAAGGCGGCAACCCCCAGGGACATGGTTATTCGGACTTCCTCCTTTCCATGTTTCAACTTCAGATCCTCCACCGCACACCTGATACGTTCCGCCATCTCACGCCCGCCGCGCTCATCCGAATCCTCAAGAACAACGGCAAATTCCTCACCGCCGTACCGGGCCACCAGGTCCACCTTACGGACAGCGTTGGCCAGGGTCGCGGCAACGGACTTCAAGACCTGATCGCCAAATGGATGGCCGTATGTGTCGTTGACGTTTTTAAAATGATCAATATCGCTGAGAATAAAGCAGAGCGGGCCGGATCTCCGCGTAGCACGGTGAATCATTATGTCGAATCCGTGCCTTAATGCCCTGCGATTGGTAAGATTGGTAAGGCCGTCCGTAGTGGCCATCCTGTGTATCTGCTCGTGGGCCTGGGCCAGATTAATCTTGATTGCCACTTGGGCTGCAATGAGACTTAAAATATCCTCACGATGCCTGGGAAAGACGCCCGGTTGCCTGGATGCAACGGAAAGAGCGCCCAGGGCCTCTCCCTCTTCATTTAAAAGCGGAGTCACCAGAAGGGACTCAAATTCCGAAAACCGCTCTTTAGCGCTGAAAATCGGGGCTGAATCACGATACACACCGCCTGCCGGAAGCGGGCGCTTAAATTTTATTACTTGTCCGACAAGTCCCTCCTCAACCGGGAATTCCCGCCCTGACAACCGTTCGGCATACACACCCTCGACCCTTTCAATACGGTGATTTCCACCATTGACCAGACTGATCGCAACAAAATCGGTCTCCACAAGAGCCCTTATAGCCGCAATCGCCGCGTCAAATGCCTGCTCAAGCCCCAGGCCTCTGTTAAGTTCTCGCAATCCGATGCAGACCCGCTGGATGGTGCGCCGCTCCCGGTCCATATGATGAAGCCGCCTTCCCATGGTCGCATCCAGGGAAAGTTTACGGGCTGCCAAACGAAGAAACATACGTTCCGGCCCGCTCCATTCCGATTCAAGAGTACGATCAACGCAGAGGATCCCGGATATCTTTTTTTCACTGCCGCCGGATTCCGGCGGATATTCATCCGGAAGCCGGAGTGCCAGGAGGCTTCCCACTCCTCCATTGGTCCGATAATACGGCAGACCGGCAAAATCATGTGTCACAGGGGCTACTGCAATTTCATCGCCGGCCCTGAGAAGCGCCCCGGCAATCCCGGAACCTACCGGATAAGGCCCTGGGGATATATCTTCCCGAACGGTTGCCAGGCTGCGAAGTCTGAGATTATGCCCCTCCGGGTCAGGCAAAAGCACTACAACCGAGGTCAGGTCAAGGGCCTGCCTGATCAGTTCCAACTGCATGTCAAAGGATGCTGCAATGGTTTCAACCGTTGTCCTGCTTGAGGATTCCGGGGTTCCAAGGGTCTCAAGCGGGGGAAGCGTCTCAAGAATGGCCGGATGGGCGGCAAAAAGACCCAGATCCTTTGCGTATTCGTGCGCGTCAGCATCTCTGGTGATCCGGGAGCGGGTCTTCCGGCTTTGTCCCCTGTCTCTGTTATACCAAATGTATACATTCAGAAACAGAGTGACCACGGCAATAACAAACAGGTCTCCAACAGCTCTAACTATTGGCTGATGGACTGAAAGAATAAGGCTCGCGCCAACCACCCCGCAAGCAGCTACCCCAAGGACAATCCCCAGCCGGACCTTTACCCACACCGAATCAACATGTCTGCGATATCCTTTTTCCCGCAAATTTCTTTCCTCCTGCCCCATTTTTCAAGCAACCAGCCCCCCTCCATTTTAGCCGGTTTGACTCTCCTGTCAAATCTGTTTGCAAAACAGACGTTATTCCAATCAGGACAACCCATAATCCGCCTTGAGTTTTTACCGAATATTATGTAACTTCACATAGCTTTACAAATGTAAAATGCGGATGAAATCCATCAACCGGCATCCACTATCACCATCAGGAACCAAAAACTTGAAAACCGGCTCTCCACATCAGCCAGACCAACAACTTGACGAACCCCAGGATCTGCCCGATTCTTATGGCGAGACAAAGGTCGTATTGCTTCCTGTGGAGCCGGACCGCGGTTACGTCTACTGGGAAATCACCAAAGATGATCTCAAACAGGCCGGATCAGAAATACCGGACCTAGCGGAACAGCCGGAGATGGTTTTGAGGCTTACTGATTCAGACAAAAGTTCATTTGATGTAACCGTGGATCAGGAATCAAAAAGCTGCTATGTCGATCATCTGACACCAGGGCAATCCTATATGGCTGAACTGGGGCTTAAAACCGCTGACAGCAAATTCCTGCCCATTTCCCAATCAAATAAAGGTGAGACCCCAAAGGCCGCACCCTCGCCTGAACCGGAACCTCCTGTTCCGGAATCAACCACCGGCAAGGACACGGCGAGACCTTACGACTTTGAACAGATGGACGCGCAACCATGTGTCACGGAGACGAAATTCCATTTTGACCCTGAAAGCATATTGTTCAGTAATGTGAAACCTGAGGCTAAAAAACCAACCCATCAAGATACCGGGAAATTCGATGTGTATTCCGAGCCTGTTGAACCAGGAGACGGACTTGACTTTCTTAAACGCTTGATTGAATTATACAATATTCCAGAGGATATCCCGGTACCAATTGCGCCCCGCACCGGCGCCGCTGCCCTCCATCCCCTGACAAAAAGAGAAGAAATTAAATATAAAAATCTAAAAAAAATGAGCCGACCTGATCTTGTTGAATTATGCGAGGCTGGATTCATGTCCGGCGTGTCATCGATTATCAACACGGAACATATGACTGAATTCGAGCATGACAAGGGGAAAAGATGAAAAAGGGCTGCCTGGCGCTTGTGCTTCATGCTCACATTCCCTATGTAAGACATCCTGAATATGATGCCTCTCTGGAAGAAAACTGGCTCTTTGAGGCAATGACGGAGAGTTATATCCCTCTGCTGCTGATCATGGAAGATCTTGTCAAGGACGAGATCGATTTCCGCCTCACCATGTCCATCTCGCCCACACTCTCCTCCATGCTTGTAGATTCTTTGCTGCAGTACCGATATCTGAAAAGGATCGAAAGGCTGATCGAACTGGCGGAAAAAGAGATCAGCCGGACAGAGTCCCGGCCGGAATTAAATTCGCTGGCTCTCATGTATCACAGCCGTCTTGAAAAGATCCGCAACGCCTTTATTAACGATTACGGCAGAGATCTAACAAAAGGGTGCAAACATTTCCAGGATCTGGGGGTTATAGAGATAATGGCAAGTTCCGCCACACACGGCTACCTGCCGCTTCTCTCAGTCAATAAAGCTGCGGTCCACGCCCAGATCAAAATCGGGGTGGACCATTTCAAAGAGATCTTCGGCCAAAAGCCACAGGGGTTCTGGCTGCCGGAATGCGGTTTCTCTAAAGGAATTGACCGGGTGCTCTCTGAACAGGGAATTGACCACACGGTTATGGAGACCCATGGTGTCACACGGGCCGAACCAAGGCCAAAACATGGAGTTTTTACCCCGATACAGTGCCCGTCCGGGGTGTGGGTCTTTGGACGCGACCCTGAATCGTCCCGTCAGGTCTGGAGTTCAAACGAGGGTTATCCTGGCGACCATGACTACCGGGAATTTTATCGTGATATCGGCTTTGATCTTGATTACGAATATGTCCGGCCCTATCTTCCGGCAGGCGGCGTTCGCGTGGACACGGGGTTTAAGTATTGGCGCATCACGGGCAATACAAACCAAAAAGATATATATTTACCAAAGCAGGCGGAGAAAAAGGCGGAACTTCACGCAGAGGATTTTCTTTTAAAAAAGGAAAAACAGGTTGAGTACCTTGCCTCGGTCATGGACCGGACAGCTGTGATTACGGCACCGTTTGACGCTGAACTCTTCGGTCACTGGTGGTATGAGGGGCCGCTCTGGCTTAACCACTTGATCCGAAAGGCATGTTCGCAACAGAGGTCGATCAGGATGATCACATTATCCGAATATGTTAAAGAATATTCCCATGCCCAGGTCTCAACGCCTGCCGCATCAAGCTGGGGAGAAAACGGCTTTCACTCCACATGGCTCAACAAAAGCAACGACTGGATCTATCCGCACCTGCACCAGGGAGCCAGGTCTTTGGAAAAACTGGCACACAACCACCCTGATGCAAACGGGATTGAGCTGAGGGCGCTTAACCAGGCTGCAAGAGAACTGCTTATGGCCCAGGCCAGCGACTGGGCCTTCATGATCAGCAACAAGTCCATGCCTGAATACGGCGCCAAAAGAACAAAGACGCACCTGATGCGCCTTAAGAGGCTAAAAAATGAAATCGAGAACCGCAATGTCGATGAAAAATGGCTCTCAATGATCGAGTGCAGGAACAACATATTCCCCAAAATCGATTACCGGCTTTTCGGTTAATTTCAACTTCACTGATCTAAATTCCGGCTATGCCGGCATAGGAACTAAAAAACATGTTCATCACAATGATAACGCCGGAGTGTGCGCCGGCAGCCAAAGTCGGCGGACTGGGGGATGTGGTCCAGGGTCTTTCCAGGGAACTCGGGATACGTGGAAACGATGTTGAGATCATCCTGCCGAAATATGACTGTATGCGGTACGACAGGATATGGGACCTTCAAAAATCGTTTTCCGACCTCTGGGTCCCGTTCCAGAACCAGGATATTCACTGCGACGTCTATTTCGGTTTTGTTGACGGCCTTAAATGTTTCTTCATTGAACCGCATTCCACCCATAATTTCTTTAACCGGGGCATATACTACGGACACAAAGACGATCCCGACCGATTCGCATTTTTCTCTAAAGCCGCCCTTGAGTTCATGCTCAAATCAAACAAGCATCCGGACATTATACACTGCCATGACTGGCAGACAGGACTTGTCCCGGTCCTTCTTTATGAGATCTACCAGCATATCGGCATGAGCCACCCGAGGGTCTGCTACACGTTGCATAATCTCAAACACCAGGGAGTAACCGGCGCGCATACACTCTCAAACGTGGGTCTGGACCCCGGCCGCCTGGTCAACCAAAATCGGCTTCAAAACAATTTTAACCATAATGGTGTCAACATCATGAAGGGCGGGATAGTCTATTCTAATTTCATCACCACTGTTTCTCCCCAATATGCGCATGAAATAAAATTCACCGGCCAGGGCTTCGGGCTTCAACACACATTAAATGTGCATCACCGTAAATTCGGGGGTGTCTTGAACGGTGTGGACTACAATGTATGGAACCCTGAAATAGATCAGCAGATCCCTTTCAAATATAATATTGACACCATTAAAGACAAATACAAAAACAAGGAAGCACTCCGTCACAGGCTGCTCTTAAGGCAGGATTACAAACCCATAATCAGTGTAGTGAGCCGGCTTGATCATCAAAAGGGTGTGGGGCTGATACTTCACTCAATCCATTACGCACTTGCAAACGGCTGCCAGTTCGTACTGTTAGGCTCAAGTCCCGATTCTGCAATCAACAACGACTTCCTGGCCTTAAAACATCACTTAAACGACAATCCGGACTGCCATCTTGAGATCTCGTATAATGAAGAACTGGCACATCTGATCTATGCGGGCGCGGACATGCTTGTCATCCCCAGCGCGTTTGAGCCGTGCGGCCTGACGCAAATGATTGCAATGAAATACGGAACCGTTCCGATAGTGCGGAATGTCGGGGGTCTTTCCAACACGGTCTTTGATGCGGATTACGCCCGCAGGCCATACCACGAAAGAAACGGATACGTGTTCAACGAATTTGACTCTACAGGGCTGGATTCCGCACTGCACCGGGCCATCGGTCTATGGTACAATTATCCGCAATATTTCCGTGAATTGATGATAAACGGAATGAAGCACGACTATTCCTGGGATCACCCGGGGGCGGATTACTTAAATATATATAACTTTATTAGGGCGTAAAGTCTAAATTGGAGACTTGATTGATAATGAAAAAGATAATGGTTGTGCTGGCAACAAGAAACAAAGGAAAGATGAGAGAATTTCAGGAACTGTTAAAAGACCATCCGATTGAACTGTTTGGTCTGGACAAATTCGGACCGATTCCGGAAGTTGAAGAAGACGGGGAGACTTTTGATGAAAATGCCTATAAAAAAGCGCTGTTCACTGCCAAGTTGGTGGGATTGCCTGCTATTGCCGATGATTCCGGCCTTATAGTGGAGGCGCTGAATGGGGCGCCTGGAGTAAAATCCGCCAGATACGCGGGCAGCAACGCCACAGATAATGACAACATCAAAAAACTGCTCAGTGAAATGGAAGGCGAGTCAAACCGCAAGGCCGCCTTTGAATGCGTTATTTCAATTGCCGTTCCAAAAGGTCCGGCCCTGACCTACGAGGCTCGATGCGAAGGGGAAATAACAACCGAGATCAGGGGAGACGGAGGTTTTGGATATGACCCGGTCTTTTTCTATCCTCCTCTGGGAAAGACATTTGCCGAAATTTCAATTGAGGAGAAAAACAGGGTGAGCCACAGAGGCAAGGCACTGGCTGAACTGGCTTCGGAATTGGACAAGATAACAATCTGGCTAAACTCAAGGCTCATGGAGGCCAAGCCGCCAAAGCCCGACCACAAGGAATTTGAACATAACGACTGGTCTGAATAATTTTTTGTAATATTTCCATATAAGCCGAATATTTACATTTTTTTTGGTATCAGGCTGGCGCCCGGGCAACCGCCCCTTGGCGTCAGCTAATCCCATCAAATTTAAAAAAATGCTTGACAAGACCCATCCTCTTCCTGGTAATTAGGGAATAGTAATTTCCCTCTATTTTCTGTCGTATTTTTCCATACTTTCAATCATGCCCTCTATAATCTGCTGAAATTTTATTGAATAATCAGGCGGATGAGGGTATTTTCCTTTTTTACGATTTTCGAAGAAAAAAGAAACAAAGGAAAAAAACCTAAGGAGAATCATCTATGTCCCGAAAAATGGTCACCATTGACGGCAATCAGGCATGCACGCACGTAGCATATGCAACAAGTGAAATCATTACCATTTATCCCATCACTCCCTCATCTCCCATGGCCGCTGAAGCGGATACAAAGGCCAATGCAGGCCAGGAGAATATCTGGGGTTCGGTTCCGGTTGTCTCCCAGATGCAATCCGAGGGTGGCGTGGCAGGCTCGCTGCACGGATCTCTGACTACGGGCGCTCTGTGTACGACATTCACAGCATCCCAGGGCCTTATGTTGATGCTTCCCAACATGTTCAAAATTGCCGGCGAATTAACACCGACCGTATTCCACATCACAGCACGGTCACTTGCTTATCAGGGTCTTTCCATCTTCGGCGACCACAGTGACATAATGGCTGCCAGACAAACCGGTTGGGGAATGCTGGGATCAAAAAATGTACAGGAATGCCAGGACATGGCTCTGATCTCCACGCAGGCCTCATTGAAGTCCCGCATACCATTTATGCACTTTTTTGAAGGATTCAGGCTTTCTCACGAAATCCAGAAGATTGAACAGCTCACAATGGATGACATGCGGGAGATAATCGATGAAGATCTTATCATCGAGCACCGTC
>DAOVYS010000093.1 GCA_030635485.1 Pseudomonadota bacterium
AAAGCGGTATCCACTTCCAAGTGGTTGCCGCTTTTTTTGTTGGTAAGACATGGGTGGAATGTGCCCCTAGGGTGGAAATAGGGGTGGAATTTTCGACAAACAAAAAAAAGGGAGTCAACCAAATCGGCTGACTCCCCTTGGTACTACTGGCGGGGCCGAAGGGACTCGAACCCTCGACCTCCGGCGTGACAGGCCGGCATTCTAAACCAACTGAACTACGACCCCGCAATATCTTTAAAACCTGGTGGGCGGAACAGGGCTTGAACCTGTGACCCCCGGCTTGTAAGGCCGGTGCTCTCCCAGCTGAGCTACCCGCCCGGGAAAGTAGGCTTTTTACCAGCATCCCCTTGGTTAGTCAAGGAAATTCAATTAATAAGCCGTAAAAAAAATGATCTTTATTTGGAGTATCAGTGAGCCGCAACATTGTCGGCCGTTATTTGAATTTCCGGACAGTATGTTTCCATCGAAACTTCACTGAATAACGACTCACCTTCCTTCAAAACAAGAGCCTTTTCAAGGACCTCATCCATATGATCAACAAGTTGAATATCGAGGCTCCTTCGCACCTTTTGCGAGACCTCCTCAAGATCACGCTTGTTCTCTTTTGGAATCAGTACGTGACTGATATTACCGCGCCGCGCCGCAAGCAGCTTTTCAGTAAGACCACCAATGGGCAGCACCTGACCCCGGAGAGTGATTTCACCGGTCATGGCCAGTTCCCTGCGAACCGGGATTCTGAGAAGCGCTGAAACTATGGAGGTAACCATTGTAATTCCAGCCGACGGACCATCCTTTGGAATGGCGCCCTCGGGTACATGAACATGTATATCGATCTGCTGATAAAAATCGGGGGAAAGCCGCAGACGACCGGCCCTGGATCGCACGTAACTAAGCGCGGCCTGGACTGATTCCTGCATGACTTCGCCCAGTTTGCCGGTCACTATGAGTTTACCCTTGCCGGGCATCAGAAGGGTCTCAATCTGCAGTAATTCACCGCCGACTTCGGTCCAGGCGAGTCCGGTGGTCAGACCTATCATGTTGACCTCTTCAGCCTGTCCAAATCGGTATTTCTGCACACCTAGATACTTTTTTACGGTGGCAGCGGACACCCGGTATTTCCTGTCCTTCTTTTTTCTCTTCAACCGATCCCGTGCAATCTTCCGGCAAATCGAGGCGATGCTCCGTTCCAGGTTACGCACTCCAGCCTCCCTGGTATAGCACCGCACTATTTCCAGAATGGCTCCATCGTTTATGGTAATGTCGCCTTTTGCAAAGCCGTTTGCCTCAAGCTGTTTTGGAATCAGGAAACCCTGAGCGATTTTAAGTTTATCCTCTTCCGTGTAACCGTTCAGCTTGATAATCTCCATCCTGTCCCGCAACGGCAGCGGAATGGCATAAAGATTGTTGGCCGTGGTGATGAAAAACACATCGGAAAGATCATAATCCAGGTCAAGATAATGATCATTAAATGCGTTATTCTGCTCAGGATCCAGGACTTCCAGGAGTGCTGACGCCGGATCGCCTCTGAAATCCATGCTCATTTTATCTACTTCATCAAGACAAAAAACCGGATTGTTGACCTTGACCTTCTGCAAAGACTGGAGAATCTTGCCCGGCAATGCCCCGATATAGGTCCGTCGATGTCCACGAATCTCAGCCTCATCCCGGATCCCGCCGAGAGACAACCGTACGTATTCCCTGGGCATTGCCCTGGCAACAGACTTGCACAATGAAGTCTTGCCAACGCCTGGAGGGCCTACGAGACAGAGGATCGGTCCTTTTATCTTCTTTACCTGGGCCTGGACAGCCAGATACTCCAATATACGTTCCTTGGGCTTCAACAGTCCGTAATGATCTTCTTCTAAAATCTTCTCTGCCTTTAGAATATCAATTTTATTCTTTGACTTTTCAAGCCATGGGAGATTGATGATGCAGTCTATGTAATTCCGCACCACGGTTGCCTCGGCCGACATAGGCTGCATCATCTTGAGTTTCTTGAATTCCTGGGTAACTTTTGCCTGGGCGGCCTTAGGCAGTTTTTTATTTTTTATAGCCTGCTCAAGCTCAGCTATCTCGGAAAGGGTCTCATTCTGCCCTCCTCCGATCTCCTTCTGGATCGCACGCATCTGCTCTGCAAGATAGTATTCCCTCTGGGTCTTTTCCATCTTCTTCTTGACCCGGGACCTGATGCGCTGTTCCAATGTGGCGATGTCTTTTTCTTTAAGAATCAGTTCAAGAACCAATTCAAGACGGTCTATCACGGAAACCGTGTTTAAGACCTTCTGTTTTTCCTGGACTTTTAAGGGGAGATGAGATGCCAGCACATCAACAAACTTTCCAGGATCCTTGAGCCTGGAAAGAGATTTGACCACCTCGTTCGGGATCTTCTTGACGTGTTTGACGTACTCCTGGAACGTTAAGAGTATCTCCCGGATATACGCCACAGCCTCGGCTCCGCCGATCCGGTTTTCAAAATACTCATCCACTTTAACAGTAAAAAAATCAGGATTCGGCAGAAACTCCCTGACACGCGCACGTCTCTGGCCCTCTACAAGCGCTTTAATGGTGCCGTCCGGCAACCTGAGCAATTGCAGCACGGTTGCGACTGTCCCGATTTCGTACACCCCGTCCGCATCAGGATCATCTATTGACGCATCCTTCTGTGTGGTCAGAAAAATCCTGGTCCGCTTGTCCATAGCCGATTCAAGGGCCTTGATAGATTTCGTCCGGCCCACGACAAGTGGGGCTATCATGTGAGGGAAAAGGACAATATCCCGCAAAGGCATCATGGGATATTCTTTCTCTTCAATCTGATACAGGTTCATTTTCAATATCCATATGTAATTAATTAGGAATTAGGAATTAGGAATTCGTAATTTATTTATGCGCTCTTCCTGGTTTCATTCTCGTAGAGAATTACCGGGTATTCACCGTTTTCAATCACCTGCCTGTTGATCACGCACTCCCGAACATTTGTCTGTGAGGGGATTTCATACATTATGTCAAGCATCGCCGTCTCAAGGACCGATCTCAGCCCCCTTGCGCCCGATTTTCTCTTTATGGCTTCTTTTGCAATAGCCGTCAGTGCGCCCTCTGTAAAACGAAGCCTGACATCATCAAACTTAAAGAGCAGTTCATACTGCTTTATAAGCGCATTCTTCGGTTCCTTCAGAATCCTGACCAGATCTTCCTCTTCCAGTTCTTCCATGGTGGCGATCACAGGCAATCGACCCACCAATTCAGGAATAAGTCCGAAACTCAGAAGGTCTTCGGGCTGAATCGCGGCAAGGATCTCTCCCATCTTCTTTTTCTTGTCATTGCTGACCACCTTGGCGCCAAACCCCATGGACTTGGTTCCCGTGCGTCTCTTTATCACACTGTCAAGACCTACAAATGCACCGCCGACCACAAAAAGTATGTCCGTGGTATCGATCCTGATATACTCCTGCTGGGGATGTTTGCGCCCACCTTTTGGCGGGACACTGGCAACCGTGCCTTCAATTATTTTCAAAAGAGCCTGTTGAACGCCTTCGCCTGAAACATCCCTTGTTATGGAGGCGGAGTCGGTCTTTTTGGCAATCTTGTCGATTTCGTCGATATAGACAATACCCCGGCTGGCCTTCTTAACATCATAATCCGCAGCCTGCAGAAGACTCACAAGGATATTCTCAACATCCTCACCCACGTAACCCGCCTCAGTCAAGGTCGTTGCATCAGCCATTGCAAAAGGCACATTCAAGATCCGCGCAAGGGTCTGGGCCATGAGGGTCTTGCCGCTGCCCGTTGGGCCGATAAGGATGATATTGCTCTTCTGCAATTCAACGGACTTTTCAATACCCTGACTCTCATAATCAATGCGCTTGTAATGATTGTGGACAGCCACTGACAGAACGCGTTTGGCATGATCCTGTCCGATCACGTACTGATCAAGATGTTCATTGATCTGTATCGGTTTTAAGATCGCAGTCAACCCCTCGGCTTCCTGATCGGCCTGACGATCTTCCCGGACAATTTCGTTGCAAAGTTCAATACATTCGTCGCAGATGTAAACGGTCGGCCCTGCAATCAATTTCTTGACATCTTCCTGGCTCTTGCCGCAGAAAGAACAGTTGACTTCCACGTCATCGTTCTGTTTGTCAGGCATAATTAAGACTCCTCTTCTTTCTCAAGATTCTCCCTTTTTGCAAGCACCTTGTCCACAATGCCGTATTTCATGGCTTGTTCCGCGCTCATGAAATTATCGCGTTCCGTGTCCCTTGCAATGCTCCTGATCTTCTGGCCCGTATGCTCCGCAAGGATCCTGTTTAATCTATCCCGTGTCTTTAAGATCTCCTTGGCGTGAATATCGATATCAGAGGCCTGACCGTGAAAACCGCCAAGCGGCTGATGGATCAGGATGCGTGCATTAGGCAGAGAATATCTCTTGCCCTTTGCGCCTGCCGCGAGAATCAGGGCGCCCATGCTCGATGCCTGTCCCATGCAGAGCGTGGCAATGTCCGACTTCACATACTGCATGGTGTCATAAATCGCAAGTCCGGCTGAAACCGAGCCACCCGGGGAATTAATATAAAAGGTGATGTCCTTGTCAGGGTCGTCCGCTTCCAAAAAAAGAAGCTGAGCAATAATGACATTGGCGACATCATCATTAACCTCCGTGCCCAGGAAAATAATTCTTTCCTTGAGCAGACGGGAATAGATATCATATGCCCGCTCTCCACGCGGACTCTGTTCAACCACCATGGGAATCAAATTCATGATTCATCTCCTGCACTATCTTCTTTGTTGGAATCGGTTTCCTGGTCTGCTGGAACGTACTTTAAAACAGCCTCGTCCACCAGAAATTTCAGAATTTTCTCGTTCAAGAGCTCATTCATAAAAGGCAGGAGATCATCCCGGGAGGCAAAATACTTCTTTACCTCTTCTATCGGCATACTATACTGATCGGACACTCGTTTAAACCCTTGATTCATATCTTCTTGCGAAAGCTTCATTTCCTCTTTCTCAGATATCTTCTTTAAAATAAAATCACCACGAACCTGTCTTTCAGCAGACTCTTTGTACTGATCAACAAGGGTGTCCCTGTTCAAACCCGCGGATTCCAGGTCCATACCAGTCTGCTTAAGCCTGGCTTCAACTTGTTCTATGAGTCTGTTAACCTCAAAAATTATAAGACGGTGCGGCAGTTCAAATTCATGATTCTCAACAAGCTTCATCATGATCTTGTCGGACAGATCACCTCTCTGGGCATCTTCCTGTTCCTTGTGGATCTTTTCTTTGACATGGGCCTTAAGATCGTCCATGGTATTGAATTCGTCGCCCGCATCCTTGGCAAACTCGTCATCAAGCTCAGCAAGGACCCTCTCCTTGATCTCCTTGACATTGACCTTGAACTCGACCTTTTTGCCTGCCAGCACAGGATTTGGAAAATCAGGCCGGAAATCGACCTCAACGGACTTCTCCGTGCCGACTGTCAGACCGATTATCGATGTCTCGAATTCCTTTCCGTTTTTCCCGGAACCAACGTCAACAGAGTAATCTTCCTGTTTGACCTGTTTTATGGGGGCACCTTTATGATAGCCCTGAAAATCGACCACAGCCAGATCGTTCAACCGGATGCCGCGATCATCCACGGTACGAAGGAGGGCCATCTCCTTTTGCATCTCGACAAGTCTCTTGTCGACATCATCATCTGAAACAATTATCTCGGGAGTTTCGATCTCAAGCCCCTTGTACTCTCCCAGATCAAACTCGGGTCTCACATCCACCTCGGTCTCATAACGAAACGTGCCGTCTTGCTCAAAGCTCTGGGACTTTATGTCCGGATGAACTACAGCATCGATCTTCGACTCCGAAAGGGCATCAAAATAGCTCTCCTGGATCAGCTTACCGCCCACCTCGTCTTCAACTTTGGAACGATAATTCTTTTCCAACACCTTCCTGGGCACCCTGCCCTTTCTGAAGCCCTTAAGCGATACCTGAAACTTAAGCGCGTTATATGCCTCACTCAACCTCTGTGCCACCATATCCTCAGGCAGCACGATCTTCATCTTTTTCGTAAGCGTACCGACATCTTCAACAGTAACTTGCATTATTCACGACCTTTTTTTTCGTATGGAAATTTAATGTGCCCTTGTAACTACATCAGGTATTTAGTTTTTTGTCGGGTTACGCTTCGCTAACCCGACCCTTTACCCATAAGTCAGTGCATGGATATTTTTTATTCCCCGAAGGGGAAATGGCGTATAGCCGGTGTGCTTCAGCCACCGGTATGAGGTGCATACAGAGGATCGTCCTGAAGGGACGACGCCTTCCCGTGGCCGATCACGGGGCAATAAACACCGTTGAAAAACCCTGTGACCCCTTACCCTTAAATGGTGCGAGAGGGGGGACTCGAACCCCCATCCAGGTAAGTGGGCTGGATCCTAAGTCCAGTGCGTCTACCAATTTCGCCACTCTCGCTAACAACCAGAAAAAATAATCAACTTTGTCCATTTGGTCAAGAGTCTATATTAATATGACGAAATCAGTAACAATATCAACATATAAACATGGGGGCAAAACAGGGCAAGGGGTGATAAAAATTGGCATGGAGTACTAGACTGGAAGAGATGATCGTGTCGTTGCGTATAATACTGCGACAGTTTCTTAAATTACCGACGTTGTTTATTCATGATGATTAAAGACCTTAAAGCCTTCTGTCTCACATAAGGCATCCTTCTGGGCCTCTTCCAGATCTGAACAAACCATTTCTTTTACAAGTTCTTCAAAGGTGATTTTGGGTTCCCAGCCAAGTCTGTTTTTTGCGTTTGACGGATCTCCGAGAAGGGTTTCCACCTCTGTCGGCCTGAAGTAGCGTGAGTCGACCCGTACGATAACATCACCCGGTTTCGGGCTTGAGGAATGTGGACTAAGTTGTCTCCGTTTTTCACATAATCCCGAACCCTCAGACCTCACTTTTTTAATAATTCCTCTTTCTTGGACACCGGTTCCTTCCCAGCGCAAAGTAATTCCAATCACGTTTGCGGCATGGTCAACAAATTCTCTTACCGAGTGCTGTTCGCCCGTGGCGATCACGAAATCTTCAGGCTTTTCCTGCTGGAGCATCAGCCATTGCATTTCCACATAGTCTTTTGCATGGCCCCAGTCCCTTTTCGCATCCATATTGCCGAGAAACAGACAATCCTGCAGACCGAGAACAATTCTGGCCAAGGCTCTGGTAATTTTCCTGGTCACAAAGGTCTCTCCACGGACCGGGGACTCGTGGTTGAAGAGGATGCCGTTACAGGCATAAATGTTGTATGCCTCACGGTAGTTGACCACAATCCAATAACTATACAGTTTTGCAACCGCATATGGTGACCGTGGGTAGAATGGCGTTTTTTCCGTTTGCGGTATCTCCTGAACCTTGCCGAAAAGCTCGGAAGTTGATGCCTGGTAGAATTTTGTTTTATCAGTAAGACCGAGAATGCGAATCGCCTCAAGAAGACGTAGAGTGCCAAGGGCGTCTGAATTTGCGGTGTACACCGGCTCTTCAAAGGAAACAGCGACATGAGACTGGGCGGCAAGGTTGTAGATCTCATCAGGCTGTACCTGCTGAATAATATGGATAAGGCTTGAAGAATCAGTCATATCTCCATGATGGAGAATAAAGTTACGTCTTTTTTCATGCGGGTCCTGATAAAGATGGTCGATACGATCGGTATTGAATAAAGAAGTTCTACGCTTCAGGCCATGGACCTCATAACCTTTTTCTATGAGAAATTCCGACAGATAAGCGCCATCCTGCCCGGTAACCCCGGTTATTAATGCTTTTTTTGTCATATCAATTCCTTACACAACTTTCCGATTTGTAAATATTCTGTTGAATTTACAGATGGTTACAATACTCAACGCCTGTGGCAATATTTTTACGGTCAGCGTTCTGTGTTCAGCCATCAGATCTCAGCCTTTCAGGTGTTTATAGCGTATTTTCGTCTCACTCTCAATCCTAAAAAAAAGGTGGATATTCAGACACCCGACCTACATAAAAACAACGTCTTATGTAGGTAGGGTTAGGCCGATAGGCCGTAACCCGACGCTTTCAACCTGGTTTTTGTCGGGTTACGCTTCGCTAACCACGGAAAAGGGCGGGTTTGGAACCCGCCCCTACAATTGATTTTATTAGGGAAAGGGTTGGCCGAATATTTACGATTGGTTGGATGTAACTAGTCAGAGATATTCAGGCCGAAGGTTGAAGTATAGTTACGGTTAAATTCAAATTAATTTGAGGCCTGCTCCTGCAGCTTGAGGATGAGTTCCGATCTGGAGCGGCACGAGAGTTTTTTCATGACATTTGCAACATGAACCCGGATGGTTTTAGGGCTTATGCACAAATCCGCAGCCATTTCGTCGGTCGATCGACCCTGCATAACATGGTTGCAGATTTCCTGCTCTCTGGGCGTGAGCATGAACGGCGACTTGTTGTTCATGTCCGTCCCGACAATAAAACAATTCACGAAATCCGTGGTAATACCGGGACTAAAGTAGGCACGGCCGGTTGCAGTCGTCATAATCGCCTGCTTAAGTTCTTTTGCCGAGTCCGATTTAAGCACATATCCCCGGCAGCCGACCTTAAAAGCCTGATACACGTAATTTGGATTATCGTGCATGCTGAGTATCAATATTTCCGTCATGGGAACCATTTCGCGAATCCTTGGAGCCGCTTCAAGGCCGCTCATTCCATCCATGGAGATATCCAAAATCACGACATCCGGCCGAAGCCGTTCTACAAGGTTGATACCTTCTCTGGCTGATCCCGCTTTGCCGACAACCTCAATTTCCGGGCAAGCGGCAAGAAGAGATTCCAAACTTTGCCGAAAAAGCAGGTGATCATCCACCAGGACTATCTTGACCGATTCTTTTAATGTGGTATCAGGCATGGAATTCCCCTGGATAAAATTATGATGAATAAAATGAACCGTCCAGCTTTAATTTCTCGATACCCTAAATAAAAAAATAAGTAAATAAGTACTAGTACTTACAAATAGGTAAGTACTAGTACTTACACGAAACGAAATTGTTCTTTATAATCAATAAATTATGCAATTATTTTTTTGGCAAAAAAAAGGAAATTTTTTTTAAAAAAAACATCATTTTTTTGCAGA
>DAOVYS010000232.1 GCA_030635485.1 Pseudomonadota bacterium
AATCCAATATTTTCCGGTGAGTCATCGATGATGCGCCGTCCGCCGATGCGGGCATGCATAAACATCCGAAAAGGAATATTTAGACATCCTGCAACCTGGCTCAATGCAAGCGCTACAGATCCGGCAACCCCATAGCAAAGAACCAGATCAGGCTTATTGCTTTCAAACATATTAAAAAGATAATCCAACAGTCCTCCGACATAGCAGCGAATCATTTCAAAATCTTCTGTTATTCTAATCAGACTGGTTTCAGGAACTACGCCCCCACCCACAAGACCAATTCCAACCTGTCGATCCGCTGTAATGATTCTTCCGCTTATGCCGGGGCCAAGCCGTTTTTCATGCCGGCGTGCGCGCTTTTCATCAAAAGGCGTGGACAGCCACTGACGCTCCAGATCATCTAAAAAATCCAATGGCGAAATCACAGGGTCACTGCTTGCGGAAACCCGTTCAAATACGTCCCGGGTGCCGGTGGCAAGCCCCATTATTGAAATATTCTCCGTCTCGGACAGCCTGCGCGCAATCGCCAGAGGCCATTCAAGAAATCTGGGTGCAAATAGAACGAAAATCTTCATTGATTTTTCTTATTCGGAACCAGTGCGTCTTGACGCAAGCAGGTTCCAGTTAAGCGGTGTTCCACGTTCAATATCCACTGCTGCGGACATGGACTTGATCTCTTCAAAATAACGGGTGTGCATGCCGTAACCCGGCCTTATCGACCTTACATTCTCCTGCGTGAATGGTTCTCCTGCCTTCATATCACGAACAACAAACAGGGAACGCCTGAATACCCGACTTCCGGCTTCCGGATCGCTGACACCGTATTGAATATTCCCCAGAGCCTTTTCCACGGTACGTATGTCTTTAACCATGGCCTTGAATTCATCCGGTTCAAGGGAGAATGCACTGTCCGGACCAGGCCTTGATCTATCTATTGTAAAATGTTTTTCAATAATACATGCGCCCAGGGCAACAGCAGCAACAGGCACAACCGTTCCCAGAGTATGGTCTGAAAGACCTGGGGGCACGCTGAATGTCGCGGCAAGATGAGAAATGGTATTTAAGTTCATATCTTCGGGGGGCGAAGGATAGGCGCTTGTGCATTTTAAGAGTGCTATCTGGTCATTACCACTTTTTTTTATCGTCTGAACAGCTTCTTCAATTTCTCCGAGTGATGCCATGCCGACAGATACGATTATCGGCTTTCCCGTGGAGGCGATTTTCCTTAAAAGCGGCAGATCTACAATCTCAAAAGAGGCTACCTTGTAGACAGGGACATCCAACTCCTCCAAAAAATCCACGGCCGTAAAATCAAAAGGCGTTGAAAAGAAATCCATGCCCATTGATTCTGCAACATCTTTTAATTCAGCCTGCCACTCCCACGGTGTGTATGCCTCACCATAAAGATCGTACAGGGTCTTTCCATCCCACAATGTACCGCTTATCCGGAAATAGTCATTGCTACAATCAATTGTCAGGGTGTCCGGAGTATAGGTCTGAATCTTGATTGCATCAGCACCTGCATCCTTTGCAGCCTTGATAATCCTTATCGCCTGTTTGAGATCCTTACCATGGTTGGCTGACATTTCCGCAACAATATACGTTGGTTGGCCAGGACCTATAATCCGATTATTGATCGTAATATTCATAGATACTATCCCGAATTCGAATCGATTAGCGCCTTTCCGATAAGCTCTTTGACCGGAGTATTCCATCCCTGTTTTTCAAGAAGATACCCAAACCTCTCTTTATCTTTCGACATATGTAAAGCCCCGCCGGGTAGCTGCTTTATTCCGGCAGCCTGCCCTGCTCTGATACGCGGCCAAACATCTTTAAACAGTCTAACGATTTCACTGTTAAGCTTCTCATATGTTGAACCGAGCGTCTCAACCTCCGGATCAAAGAAAAGCTCCTTTTGGGCGATGATATCGCCTGTATCTATTCCCTTGTCAATAAAATGAATCGTAACGCCCTTAGGGGTATTCTCAAGGAAACTCCACAGATTTGGATCCGCCCCCTTATTCCACGGCAGTAACGAGATATGGAGATTTATTATCTTTCCCGACAGAAAATCCAGAAGATCCTGTTTGATAATGTGCCGGTATCTGTAACTGACTACATAATCAATGGCGTGCCCGCGTAAATAGTCCGTGTCAATCGGGTCGATCGTTTCAATGACACGGCATCCGCTTTCCTCAATTACAGGAGTAAGCGGTGACTGCTTAATACCAAGGACCAGGACGTTCACGCAACACCTCTCATAGCTTTAACTACTCGTTCCGCACCTTGACCATCTACCAATTTCAGTTGGTTTCTGATGAGACCTGATCTCAAATTTTCATCATTAAGCATGATCTCAATTTTTTCAGCCAGTTCGTTTACGCTGTTTTCACGATACCAACCGCAGTTAAATGCAGCTCCGTCCCGTCCGAGGCCATTTGCTATGCCAACCTGATTTTCTGCAAGGATTCCAACCATAAACGGAACTCCCATGTAAGCCAGTTCCCAGCAGGTGCTTCCCCCTGCAGAAATGGCCACATCAGCCCATCGCATTAAGGAGGGCATGTCGTTGGACGACTTTAAGATATTGCATGGGAAACAGACTGTTTTTATTGCCTTTTCAATACTCTCTAAATGAGGATTGGCTGGTCCGACTACGATTCGGACATCAAAATCATCTCTTTTTTGCAGATTCAGTCCATTGATAATTTTTTCGGTTTCATTGTCCGGGTCCGCACCTCCCAGGGTGACCAAGATGCGATCTGCGCGGCCGGACCTTTTCTTGGATACGGGTTCCTGATCCAAAAATTCATTGCGGAGCAGGACATAGCGTGTTCCCAGCAGTTTCAGACTTTCAATATCACAGACATATTCCAACGAATCGGCATGAATATTCTGATTAAGTATTATGTCGGCATGGTAGCAGGGCAAATGCGACGCGTCGTCAATAAGGAGAATACGATGACCATTCTGCTTCAACTTTTTTTGATAACGTATGTCAAAATGATACCCATCAAGAACGATCCATGCCCCTTTGCCAAAGCCTTTTTCTATAAACGCGAATGTTTCGGCAAGGTCATCGGATGACGGATATCTGGATTTCAGCTGAAAGAACTCAAATCCATGCCTGACAATCCGTTCCTGCAATAAGGTATTAGTGCAATTGCTGATAAATGATACTGCCCCACCCTGCTTTTTCAATGCCTGTGCAAGGGCGATGCAGCGCATAATATGACCGGTGCCGATATGCTGGTCCGCATCAACGCGAATATATGTTCGAAAAAACATGGATAAAAGTCAGTCAAAAATATTTATATGTTCTCGCTTGAGCAGTTCCTTCTCATAAAGAAGATCACAGAAGTGACGGACAAAAAAGAAATCTATCTCCAATTCCCATGCGATCTCAAAACAGGACCTTTCACCATTCATCAATATTTGGATATTCTGCAAATTGTTATAGCCTTTATGGTCGGCTTTTGGATCGATATACAATTCGTATCTGGACAGATATAACGGCCCCTTAAAAAGTGGAACAGGGACATAATCCGTTTCAAAGACCGAGATTATTTTTTCTATTATTTCAACCGCTGTTTTCAGTTGATCGACATTGAGGATATCCAAATTATCGTGATCAAAATGATACTCATCATGTTGTGCGCCAATAATTCCGGGTGTGGGAATGTTGTACCCGCATCCGTCATAAAACATCTCATCATTTCCGCATAATTCTCTGTATCCACCAGTGACGTGGTTTGGAACATAAAAACCAAACACGTTCTGAATTATACGGTCGATAATCGAATCTCCCTGAAAAGAACTTTGATACCCGAATGGCTGATTGTTTCCCAGACGATCCAGGAAAATCCCGCATTTCATCCTGGATATCTCATCTTGAGATGTCTTTTCCAGAAAACCCGCTGCAGCAAAATACTCCGGCCCGATAATCAATCGATAGGAATACCTGCGCTCGTTAAGTGAATCTAAATACTTAAACACCTCAATCAAAACCGCAATGTTTGAGAGTCCATCCGTTGCCTGACCCTGATGACAGGTATGCGCTGCCAAAAAAATCGTATCCTGGGATTTTCCCGGAATGCACGAATCAATGATTTTAATGGAGCTTTTCGTACTGAGTTCGGTGTCAATATTTACAATGTATCTTTCATCGTTGAGTTTCAGATAATCGTTATAACTGAGACAAAAGCCCCATTCCTCGGCATCGAATTTAAATCCGTTTTTATAATGAAACGGGATCCAGTCCGGATGGTTGGAATCGAACCAGAGGTGTTTTTTCAGCTCGTTTATATGAATTTCGCCA
>DAOVYS010000109.1 GCA_030635485.1 Pseudomonadota bacterium
CAACAGCGCCTTTCTGGTTTCAGCTGCCGGAGATATTACAGGCAGATATGATAAGCAACATCTTGTCCCGTTCGGGGAATATATCCCCTTAAAAAAAATTCTCCCGCTTCCAGGACCGCTTGTCGAAACCATAGGCGATTTCACGCCCGGCACATTCAGAGAACCAATTTCTTGCCAGAACGCAAAGATTGGGGTATTAATCTGTTTTGAGAGCATCTTCCCGGAACTGGCTCGGGTGCAGGCGGCAGGCGGCGCAAATCTTCTGGTGAATCTGACACATGATGCATGGTTCGGCCGTTCCGGGGCTCCGTGGCAGCATCTCTCCATGGCGGTATTACGGGCCGTGGAAACCAGGACAAGCCTAGTCAGGGCAGCAAACACCGGAATCAGCGGCTTTGTGGACCCTCTTGGCCGGTTATCGAGAATTTCCCCGCTTTTTGTGCCTTATTCCCTTATCAAGCAGGTTGCACTGCTTGATAAGGAAACTTTTTTTGTGGCCTTTGGCCACTGGTTTGCATCCCTCTGCCTGATTTTACTCTTTCCAGGGTTTATCCTGGTCAGACAGAGGCGTAAGATGGTACCCCTGGCGAACGGTTACGTAAGATAAACCCTGAACGAGGAAAAATAAAATGTCAGCAGAACTCAAACAAAAACTCCAGGACCTTAAAACCCGTTTACTAGCCCTGCAGGACCATCTTTGAATTAGCCGACAAGAAAGAACAGCTGGAAATCCTGGACAAGCAGATCCAGGGACAAAATTTCTGGGATGACCCGGAAAACGCCCGAAAGATCCAGAAGGAGAGGGGACGGCTCTAGGAAGCCCTAGGAGGCTGGAAAGCCCTCTATTCCACCTGGGAAGAGGGTGAAATCCTTCTGGAACTTGCCGTGGAAGAGCAGGACGCCGAGACCTTAAATGAAGCCTCCCTGCTTCTGAACAATCTACAGGCCCGAGTTGCTTCATTTGAAATGGAGTGCATGTTCTCCGGTGAGCATGACGCAAACAACGCCATGGTGACCATTCATGCCGGAGCAGGCGGCACGGAGGCGCAGGACTGGGTCGGCATGCTGCTCCGCATGTATCTGAGATGGGCTGAAGAAAAGAATTTTTCAGCCCAGACCCTTGATTACCTTGCCGGCGATGAGGCAGGCGTTAAGAGCGTGACAATCATGATCAAAGGGAAACATGCCTATGGACACTTAAGGTCCGAGATGGGGATCCACAGGCTTGTCCGTATCTCTCCCTTTGACGCGGGCGCCAGGAGGCACACCTCGTTTGCCTCGGTCTTTGTGTTCCCTGAGCTTGATGACTCAATCAAGATCGAAATCAATGAAAAGGACCTCAGGATCGACACCTACCGGGCCAGCGGGGCCGGCGGTCAGCACGTGAACAAAACCAGTTCCGCAGTCCGGATAACCCACCTTCCCTCAGGCATCGTGGTTCAATGCCAGAATGAGCGGTCCCAGCACCGGAACAAGGATATCTCCATGAAGATGCTTAGGGTCAGGCTCTTTCAACGTGAAGAAGAGATTAAAAAAAAACAGAGGCAAAAGCTTCACGGGGAAAAGAAAGAGATCGCCTGGGGAAGTCAGATCAGGTCCTATACCCTGCAGCCCTACAGGTTGATCAAGGACCATAGAACCGGATGTGAGATTGGAAACGTAGACAGTGTGCTGGACGGGAACCTGGATCCCTTTATCAAGGCGTTCCTGCTTTGGCAGCCGAATTAGGAGGCCCCAGTCCATGTCGTTGAGTCTCAAACTACAGTGAATCAATGTGCAAAATGCGGCGCGTGTACATCCGTTTGCCCGGTATATCAGGTGACAGGACGTGAGTCCCTTACGGCCAGAGGCAAACAGCATCTTTTAGACCGCCTCTCCGCTTCAAAACGATCATCGGCTTATCCGGACATCCTTTCTAAGTGTCTTCTGTGCGGCGCATGCAATGACGCATGTCCCAGGTCTCTGGACACACCTGGTCTTGTAATTGCGGCCCGACACAGACTCAGGTGGTTTGAGAATAGACACTTTGCAAAAAAGTTGATTTCTAAAAAGGCCCTTTTGTACCCCGGCCTTGTTTCCAGGTTTATAAAAACCGCCGCCAGAATCAATGAGATCTTCACAAAAAACCTGCCGGCTGATAGCGGTCTGCGATTACGCCTGTCTGAATTTACCGGACAATGGCCGGCGTCCGTAACTTCCGAACGGTACACTACCGCCCGTTCAAAAATCTGGCCGACACAGGACAAGCCCGCTCTTTCCTATTTTACCGGGTGCACGGCCGACTATCTGTTTCCTGAAATAGGCTCTGCAACTGAAATGCTTCTGCAAAAAGGATGCGGTTCTTCCCTGGACATACCCGAAAGCCAGTCATGCTGCGGTCTTGCCGCGCAGGCCACCGGCGACTTAAACCTTGCGAAAAAACTCGCAAAGACGAATATCGCGGCCTTTGAGTCGAATTCCCTGCCTGTTTTTACTTCCTGCGCCTCGTGTTATTCCCATCTCATGACCTATCCGGATCTTCTGAAAAATGATAGCGACTGGCAACATAGGGCGATTCGTTTTGCCGGGCGTCTTCAGGAGTTTTCAACCCATTTTGTCAACTCCATTGAATTTCAGGCACGTTGTAAAGATATATTTAATGGTTCCGGGCCTGTTAAAAGGAGGGTGGTCTATCATGATCCCTGCCATTTAAGATTCGGATTAAAGATAATAGAGCCCCCCAGAAGGCTTCTTACACGATTTTCAGGCATTGAACTTTTAGAATTGCCACATGGTCCTCAATGCTGCGGCCACGGCGGCCTCTTCAGTTTAGTCCACCCCGGCCTTTCACATAAGATCCGTGACCGCCTGATGGCTAATTTTAAGTCTCTAAAGGTCGACACTGTCGTGACCACCTGTTCCGGTTGTCTACTCCAGTGGCACCAAGGGCTTGCGGCCGAAAAAAGTACTGCCAAGGCAATACATCTCGGGGTATTTCTGGCAAAAATGTTGCGGTAATGAAACAATCGGCAAATGCACTTCATAAGGATCAGGGGTCATGGGTCAGCAAAAATAACAAAAAAATCAATCCGTTACCCTAGTCCCCGACCCCTCCGCCCAGAAATGTTATTTCCGGGCGGACACCAACTTGCACAAAATCGTGTGGAATGTATAATAGTCGGCAGTTGTGACCAACGTCTCCCAGCCATTTCTTTGAACAAAAAACAAGCAACTTTAAGGATAAAACAGTCATGTACCGCACCTCTATTTTTATAATCGCCGCATTCTTTGCAGCCTTTGTTTCACAGCCTGCCGGGGCTGCAGTGGAGGGACGCATCAACAACACATTCAGCGTTGAGGGCTCCCCGCTCGATATTGCCGTTTCCGTTGACGGCAACTGGTTCTTTGTATTAACAAAAGGAGGAAAGGTGCTGATATTTTCTCCGGACGGCGAATTAAATGATGAGATTCAGGCGGATCCTTCCATGGACAGGATTGACGTAAGCGGGTTTGCCGCAGTCAAACTGAGGGACAAAATCGTACTGAGCAGCCGGAAGACCGGGAAAATCCAGGAGATTCTTTTTGAATTCGTGATGGAGATCAACACCAAGGGCTCGCCGTCCAGGGGGCTGGCAAAAGCCCCGGTAGTCCTGACGCTTTTTACAGACTTTCAATGACCCTATTGCTCCCAAATGGGGGCAATGGTCGAGCAGTTGTTCGAAAAAAATCCCGAGACAGTCAGAATAGTGATCAAGAATTATCCACTTTCAAGGCATAAATTTGCTGAGCAGGCGGCCCGGGCCTCGCTTGCAGCGGACCGGCAAGGCATGTTCTGGGAATTCCAGGGCAAACTTTTTGACAATTACAAAAAATTATCCGCTGAAAAAATAGATGGAATCGCGGATGAACTCAAACTTGACATGAAACATTTCAAGACGGACATGGAAAGCCAGGCAATTCGTCAGCAGGTGAAAAGGGACAGACAAGACGGGCGCAAAGCCGGGGTCAGCGGCACGCCTATTCTGTTTGTAAACGGAATAAAGGTGCGTGACCGTTCTATTGCCGGCATTCAGAAATTGATCGACGAACAGCTGACGAAAAAAATTGATAAAAAGTAGGCTGCCTTGAAAAAGAAGTCATTCACAAAACCAGCCACTGCCGAGTTCTCTTTTCCGGACAATGATGCGGCTCAATTGTTGTTCGGAGACTTGAACAGGAACCTCACAGCGATTGAAAAATCGACCGGCGTAAGCATCGGGGTCAGGGGAACCACGGTGACGATCAAAGGCGTGCAGCATGAAGTTGCACTGGCTGAAACGGTCTTAAACCAGTTGTTCGACCTGATCAAGGCGGGTCACCCTGTCTACCCGCAGGACATACCATACGCCATCCGGATCCTTGAGCGTTCTCCGAAGGCCGGACTGAAGGAAATATTTCTTGATCAGGTATATATCACCTCCAACCGATCCATGGTCTCCCCCAAAAGCATCAACCAGAAGTTGTACATTGAGAGTATCCGTGCCCATGACATGGTTTTCGGAATCGGTCCGGCCGGCACAGGCAAGACTTATCTGGCCGTGGCAATGGCTCTTTCGGCCCTTACAAGCAACCAGGTAAAATCAATCATTCTCACCAGGCCGGCTGTCGAGGCTGGAGAAAGGCTGGGATTCCTGCCAGGTGACATTGCCCAGAAGATAGACCCTTATCTCCGCCCACTCCATGATGCCTTAAATGAGATGCTCGGACGAGAGCGTGCCGCTGAACTGGTCGAACAGGGCATAATCGAAATAGCTCCCCTCGCCTTTATGAGAGGCCGTACCCTAAACTGCGCATTCGTGATCCTTGACGAGGCGCAAAATACGACACACGAACAGATGAAGATGTTTTTAACCAGAATGGGATTTAATTCAAAATCCGTAATCACCGGAGACATCACGCAGATTGATCTGCCGAGCAGCCAGGGATCAGGTCTTATCAGGGCCTCCAAGATATTAAAAAACATCAAGGGGATCTCTTTCAACTATTTTTCCGATGCCGACGTGGTGCGTCATCCACTGGTTCAGGACATTATCCGGGCCTATGAAAAAAAGAGAAAGGGGAAGGCAAAGGATTCGTAATATGCCTGTTCTTATTTCATCCGAATTGACCGGCCCTCCACCGGTATCTATTGATTATCTCCGGGCCTGTGGCGAGAGACTTTTACGTCTATGTGGCCGTGAGAAGGGAGAGCTCAGCATTCTTCTTGTCTCTGATTCACGAATCGCGGAATTAAACAGTAGATATCGCAAAAAACAAAAACCCACAAACGTCCTGGCCTTTGCCATGCAGGAGGGGCCGGAGACCCAGGATTATGATCTCCTCGGGGATATCGTGATCTCGGTTGAAACCGCGGCCCGAGAGGCACGCCTGGAAAATATCTCCATCCACCGCCGCATTGCGGCGCTTCTTATTCATGGACTCCTTCACCTGCTGGGGCTTGACCATGAAAAATCGGATGAAGAGGCTGCGGCCATGAAAAGTAAAGAAGAGATACTGCTTGAAAAACTTATAATAGAACAGAGGAGAGGAGGAATGGTAAAACTTGCAGTGAATGTAGATCATGTCGCAACCCTGAGAGAGGCCAGGGGAATCAATGAACCTGATCCGGTTCAGGCAGCCGCCATATGCGAACTGGCCGGCGCCCAGGGAATTGTTGTGCATCTGCGGGAGGACCGGCGTCATATCCAGGACAGGGACGTGAGACTGCTTAGACAAACGGTCAAAACCAAACTGAATCTCGAGATGGGCGCAACAGAGGAAATCATAGGGATTGCCCTTGATCTGAAACCCGACATGGTAACCTTTGTTCCTGAAAAGAGAAAAGAATTGACCACCGAAGGCGGCTTAAATGTGATTCGCCAGAAAAAAAAGATCAAAAAAGCGATTTCAAAGATGACAAAGGCGGATATTCCTGTGAGTCTGTTTATAGATCCGGATTCCGGTCAGATTAAGGCATCAAAAGAGGTGGGCGCAACATTTGTGGAAATCCACACAGGCACGTACTGTGACGCTGTAACAGAGGTGGAGCGGGACAGAGAATTCGACCTGATCGCCTCGGCCGCGGAGGAGGCCTTTGAAGCGGGGCTCCGGGTCAATGCCGGACACGGCCTGAACTATCTGACCACGCAGAGGGTTGCGCAACTGGGCACGATTGAGGAATTGAGCATCGGCCATGCCATCATGGCACGCGCGATTCTGGTCGGGCTTGATCAGGCGGTAAGAGAAATGGCTGCTTTGGTGCAGCTGTAACCGATCACAGGCACCCCATCTGCACGCACTCAGCCCCCCTGCCAATATACAGGGAGTATAATCGCAAGGGCCGATCACGCACCCCAAGAGCACTTCCTTTGGGCGCACAGCTGGGGCACCTGTGACCCCTTACAGTAGTCAGAGGATTTTTCAACGGTGTTTATGCCCCGTGATCGGTTACGTGCGGCTTCAGGAATCGAGCTGCCCGGCTTCCGCGATTTCATCCCCGGACATGGGTCTTATGTGGATGGGCTGTTTAAGTTGAGGGTTGAAGCTTATTATGGCCGTATCTTCTTTATCGGTTATAATCCTGGAAACACCACCTATACTGACCTTAACGCCCGGATATAATTTGCCGTAAACATAGATGCTTTCATTTATCATCTGCTTTTTTTCTTCTTCAAACTGCTTTTCCATCTCCTCGATCCGGCTCACCTGCTCCATAATTTTGGGTAGAACCGCATTCAGGTTGTTCACAAGTTTTGCCTTATCCGGCGGAAGTTTTCCTCCGGACTGTTTCTTCATCTGCTTTAAAGCGGAAAGATTTTTTATGACCTCATTCATCTTCTGCGGCCATATCTCCTTTTCCTCAAGCATTTTCCGCCTTTTTTCTTCAAGTTCCGGATCAATTCCAACGGACACTTCAGTCACAACCTCGGCCTCGGACCCTAATTCCTTTACATACATTGAGCCGCCGACCACGTATTTCCCACCGATTATCGCGCCCTTGCCCTGAAGGGCCTTGAGATTTCCGCCTACCTTTACACGGGTCTGAATAATATAATCCTTGACTACCAATTCACCCTTAGTCTCAACCGCAGAAACATTCTCAATGAATCCAACACAAAGATCCCCCTTGGCCTTGACCACGGCGTCTTCTCCGACTATGTTGCCCACGGTCATGTTGCCGTTCGCAATCACCAGGGCACTGTTGATTGCATTATCTATGTTGATGTTGCCGACACATCTGACCTTGAAACCCGGCAATACCGAACGCCGAATGTTCAGTTTCTTACCCACAAAGTCCAGGTTTCCGACACTCATATCCACATCCCCGCTCACGGTGTGCTCTTCAAAGACACACGGCTTGCCGTCAACGGTCACGAATTTACCCTCCAGGGAAGAGTGTATCTTCATCGCATCCTCGGATATAGTTGTCCCCTTGCCGACCCTCAGTTTGAAATCCTTGCCGGGCCTGGCGGGAAGTTCCGTGCCCAGCACATCTTTTCCAGGCGTTCCGGAAGTTGGGGGTATCTTTTCAAGAAGCAGCTGGCCTGTCTTCACATTGACTATGCTGCCCAATTCCTTGTAATCCACGGTCTCTCTTCCGGGCTTGGCGACCTTGGGTGTACGTACTACTGAAGGCTTGACATGCACTTTAACGGTGGCTTTATGCCCGTTCCTGGGAGAAGTACCCTGAGCCACCAAATAGGTCCCATCATCCCTTTTAATGAACTGCGGCAAGAGTCCGAATTCCACGCCGGCCTCGATTACTTCAGCGCGGAGCTTATCCATATCAACAGACCAGTCGAGCGACTCGCCCTCTTTTGGCCTCAGGACTGCCGCCAGCCGATCTCTGGACAATTTAAGGGTGTAATTACCGTCAAAAACCGAGACTCCGCCCCTTTTAATGTCTCCAAGAACCATAAGCTATTTCCCCCGTCCGTTACTCAAGCAGTAAAAATATTGAGATTTCACGCACATGATTTAACATATATACCTACTAAAATTATCGGGAGAATTGCAACAAAAATCAAGTTATTGATTGAAATCACCACAAAAAACATGATGCAGGGGGAGGGATTTGAAGGAAGAGCAAAATGAACGCTTACATTTTTTTGCGCAAGTTTTTAAGTCCTGACCAGTTATTTCCGATAAAAATAACATGATGCATTCATTAAAGCGATAAAGAAGGCGAGGAAGATAATCAATGGATGAGCTTTACAGGGAACAATTATTGGAACATTATCGCAATCCTTCAAACAAAAAAAAGATTTTGAAG
>DAOVYS010000044.1 GCA_030635485.1 Pseudomonadota bacterium
GAAATATTTTCAAACTCCACAGTGTACACGTTATTTCCAGATGTAAAGGAATTGATCAGTGTGTCGGTCGCATCTGCATAATTGCCGTCGTTATCTTCATCGACCCAGATCGTAAATCCGTTATCCACCACATCGTCGCCTACGCCGACGTCGGTTGCGGGGTCGCCGTCATTAAAGTCAAAATCAATATAAACGTCTCTGCCTCTCTTAATGGCCTCCATCCTGGCCTGTTGGAATTTGGCCCTGGCGTTAAAGACAAACGATTTCATCTTGGCCTTCCTGGATGAAAGATTCACTCCAACGCTAATGGCCAGTACACCCAATATAGCCACTACTATTAACAGCTCGATAAGGGAATAGCCTTGATCCGCCATTCGGCTGTTTCGGTCTGGGGAAAATATAGGGTTCATAATGATGAATATGCCGTTTTAAATATAGGGCCGCTTATTTAATATTTAAGCAAGATTTATTCCGTGCAAAAGGTTTTATTAACTCTTACTACATATATACCCTGTGGTCGGTTACTATTCCTTCTATCCTTAATCTATATATTATCTAATATTTCCGAGATGAATATCAAGTAATTCCTGGCCGAATGTAAATATTTTTTGTTTTTCTGTTCAAAATTAAAAAATATTTTTATGGCCACTTTGTTTTCCGGCCATAGTTTAATACAAATTTTTTTATTGGTTCGACGTTTCAAAATAAGCCGTGATTTGCTATACTGCCGACCGTTGTTTCGGTTTCCATACCAGGGTTTTGAAAAAAGGATTTTTCAAAACCCTGGTATGGTTTTATTTTTTTTATCTATGGGAAGTTCTACGCTATTCAGCGTGATGCCGAAATATAGCTATAACCAAGGAGCTGTAACTGTTTAGCAGCGCACCCCAAGGGCACTTCCTGCGGGGCGCTTCATAGCATAGGGAGGCGAGCAGGTCGATCAGCTATACAACAGGTATGCTGGGCGGCCTGATCGTCTTCCTATGGAGTGCTGCTGAATAGTTACGGGAAGTTTTACAAGGAGTCGGTCATGCTGGCACGCATCCAGGTCGGTCTGAAACCATCATTAAATGATTCATTTGGAGAAAAGGTTAAAAAGAGGATAGAGGTTGACCTCAAACTGCCCGTAAAGGCTGTTCGGACTATAAAGATCTTTACAGTTGACGCGGATATTAATGAGGAGCAGCTTGAATTGGCTGCCCGTGGTCCGTTGCATGATCCGGTTACCCAGGACTATTCGCTTGGTTCTCTGGCCATTGAGACCGGTATGGAATTTGACTGGCTTGTGGAAGTGGGGTTTCGGCCCGGCGTGACAGACAACGAAGGCCGCACGGCCGCCCAGTCGTTGTCTCTTATGATCGGCAGGAGATTGAAATCGGATGAGGCTGTGTACACATCTGTTCAATATCTGATATCCGGAGATTTCACACGTGAACATGTTGAGATAATTGCAAAAAAAATGTTGGCCAATGAACTCATTGAACGGTTCACCATTGCCGACAGGGAGGAGTTTGTCAAGGCGGGAGGTATAAAACCGTTTGCAGCCAGGGTTGTGGGTGAAGACAAGGCCCGGGTGGCCGAAATCGACCTCAATATTTCGGATGAAGAATTAATGAGAATCAGCAAGGAGGGCGTACTTGCACTCACCCTGGATGAGATGAAATTTATCCGGGATTATCTGAACCGGCCTGAGATTATTTCAGCCAGAAAGGCGTTGGGCATTTCTGAAAATGTGACGGACGTGGAGCTGGAGGCCTTGGCCCAGACCTGGTCCGAGCACTGTAAGCATAAGATATTCGACGGAATTATCCAATACGAGGATGTCCCTGCCAAAGAAACAAGCACGATTACGAGCCTGTTTGACACATACATCAAGAAACCTACCCAGGATATAAGGCAGGCTCTGGGCGATAATGACTGGTGTCTATCGGTCTTTAAGGATAATGCGGGCGTGATCCGGTTTAATGATGACTGGAGCCTGGTATTCAAGGTGGAGACGCACAACAGCCCTTCAGCCCTTGATCCTTACGGTGGTGCGCTCACAGGAATTGTCGGAGTCAATCGCGATCCGTTCGGAACGGGTATGGGCGCCAAATTGATCTGCAACACAAATGTGTTCTGTTTTGCATCTCCGTTTTACGATAAACCTGTTCCGGCACGCCTCCTGCATCCCAAACGGATCTTTGAAGGTGTGCGCGAAGGGGTGGAGCATGGCGGAAACAAGAGCGGAATACCCACGGTAAACGGCTCAATCCTGTTTGACGAACGTTATGCCGGAAAACCGCTGGTCTTTTGCGGCACAATCGGCATCATGCCTTCAAAAGTGAACGGCCGTCCGTCTGAAGATAAAAAGGCCTTGGCGGGTGACATTATTGTTATGACCGGCGGCAGGATAGGCAAGGATGGTATTCACGGGGCTACATTCTCTTCCGAGGAACTGACTGAAAACTCACCTGCCACCGCAGTCCAGATCGGCGATCCCATCACCCAGAAGAAGATGTTCGATTGTCTCTTAAAGGCCAGAGATATGGGGCTTTACAGCTGCATAACGGACAATGGGGCCGGCGGGCTTTCCTCTTCCGTAGGGGAAATGGGTGAGGATACAGGCGGGTTTGAATTGCATCTGGACAAGGCGCCCTTGAAATACACGGGCCTTCAGCCATGGGAAATTTTCCTATCCGAGGCCCAGGAACGGATGACACTCGCCATTCCTCCAGACAAGCTTGCCGATTTTTTGGCGCTTTGCGAAAAAATGGATGTGGAGGCCACGGTGGTCGGCAAATTTACTGACTCGGGCAAGTTCCACGTGCTCTACGATTCAAGGACGGTTGCCTATATGGACATGGATTTTGTCTATAAGGGACTTCCCAGGATGGAGATGGTTGCCGAATGGGAACCCAAGACCTTTTCCGAACCTGCCTTTCCCGATAAACCTGATTTGGGAAAAGATCTAAAAAATATTTTGGGGCGTCTGAATGTCTGCAGCAAGGAGTACGTTGTAAGGCAATACGATCATGAGGTTCAGGGCGGAAGTGTTGTAAAGCCCTTGACCGGTATCATGAACGACGGCCCAAGTGATGCGGCGGTTCTGCGTCCGATTCTGGATTCATTTGAAGGATTTGTGGTTTCACACGGTATATGCTCCAAATATTCGGATATCGATACATATCACATGGTTGCCTGTGCAGTGGATGAGGCGGTTCGAAACGCTGTCTGTGTCAATGCGGGGCTTGATATTATGGCCGGGCTTGATAATTTTTGCTGGTGTGATCCTATTCTGTCTGAAAGATGTCCGGACGGTCCCTATAAACTGGCCCAGCTTGTCCGCGCCAACCAGGCGCTTTCCAGATATTGCAGGGCATACGGTGTTCCGTGCATCTCCGGGAAGGACAGTATGAAAAACGATTACGTGATAGGTGACATCAAGATATCCATTCCGCCTACACTTCTCTTTTCCGTGATTGCAAAAATTAATGATGTGCGTCTGGCCGTGACCATGGACGCGAAAAAGGAAGGAGATCTGGTATACGTTCTCGGCACAACCTATCCGGAAATCGGTGCATCGGAGTATGCAGCCCAGTATGGCGCTGCTGGAAACAGCGTTCCCAAGGTCCGGGAGCAGGAGGCGCTTCCCAGATACCGTGCTCTTTCCAAGGCAATGGCAAAGGGGCTGGTGGCCTCCTGCCATGACTGTTCTGACGGCGGGTTGGGCGTGGCCCTTGCTGAAACCGGTTTTGCAGGAGGTTTGGGTCTTAAGGTTGATCTTGCCAAGATCCCTTCAGATGGCGTGGAAAGAGAGGACATTCTTCTCTTCTCCGAGTCTCAGAGCCGGTTTGTAGTGACTGTATCTCCGGGGAAAACCGGCGATTTTGAGGCGGAAATGGATGGAACAGCCTGTGCGCGGGTAGGTGTGGTTACAGCTGAACCCGTGTTCAGGCTGGCCGGTTTTTCAGAAGGGGAGACGGTCCTTAACGAGTTGATGTCGGATCTTAAATCCTGCTGGCAGAAGACCCTTGATTTCTAGTAAGCGTTCACCAGCACCCCATCTGCACGCGTTCAGGGCAAGCGACATAGGACGACTATAGTCACTCGCCCTGATCACGTGCACCTGGGGCACTGGTAAACGCTTACATGCCGGGGGGCGTAAGTTCGTACCCCTGGTGAACGGTTACGATTTTTAAAGATTTGTCTGTCGAATTTATTTGACCGGTCAGGTCCGTGTCAAGTCGTATGCCCCGGTTCCATGCAAAAAAGTTATGGAGGAATGACTATGGCGATGCGTATTATAGGCGAGCTTTTTGGGCGGTCACCCTTTGGCCCCCTTGTGGAGCATACGAAAAAGGTTCATGAATGCGTTGACGAGTTAAGGCCGCTCGTAAACGCGTTGGTGAATGAAGATTTTGATGAGATTGAGAGGCTGCACGATGTTGTCTCAAAACTTGAATACGAGGCGGACCGGTTAAAGCACGGAATTCGCGAGCAGCTCCCCAGAAGGCGTTTTCTGCCTGTCGAAAGAGTGGAAATTGATAATTTTTTAAGGTGTCAGGACCGGATCGCGGACAAGGTTGAAGATTTTGCCGTTATACTCACTCTCCGGAAAACAAAGATCCACCCGGATCTCAAGGATCAGTTTCTCGATTTTGTGGAACAGATTTTTCAGGTGACCGGAACACTCATGGGCGCCGCGGTTGAGCTTCAGAACCTTGCCGAGGTCTCATTTGGCGGAGCTGAAGCGGATTTGGTGATGGATCTGATCGCCGGCCTGGGTGAGGAGGAGTGGAAAGCCGACAGGATGGCGCGTAAATTGAGCCAGAAAATCTACAGCCTTGAGAATGAACTTGATCCGATAACGATCATTTTTTACGAAAAGATTGTCCTTACTTTGGGTGCGGTTGCAAATCACGCGGAAAATGCAGGTGATGTTCTGCGGAGAATGATCATCAGATAATGGTGAACGCTTACATGCAGGGGAGCCCGTAAGTCCGTCCCTCTGGTGAACGGTTACAATTCCCTATATTTTTTGTTTCTCGCACCACCTTTCCCACATTTTTTGGTAAGCCGCTTCAAGGGATCTTAAGAAGAGCGCTCCGTCTGTGAGCGGAGATCGTGAAACTATATTGCGTAATCCGGACCGCAATTTAGCAAGGCGATTTGTATCCATTGCCAGGTCCACCGCTGTTTTCAGGTATTCCTCTCTGTCCCCGGTGATGGCCTCAAAAAGGTTCACCTGCGACAGGATACTTACTCCCACCCGTGCGGAATGGTTCTCTCCTGCAAGTGTAATCACCGGCACCCCCATCCACAGAGCCTCGCAAGTCGTGGTCGTGCCGTTGTATGGGAAGGTGTCCAGGGCAAGATCGATCCGGTTATACATTTTAAGATGCTCGCTAAGGGTTGGTGTAAAGCCGAGGAGTTCTATCCTTTCATATGCATTGTCAATTCCAGCGGATTTGAATATTTCAAGCACCTCTTCTCTTGTATCATTGTCAGCGAGCGATTTATATTTCATGATCAGTCGTGAATTTGGAACCGCAAGCAGTATTTTTGCCCATAATTCGATCACTTGAGGAGTTGTCTTGGCCAGGTTGTTGAAACTCCCAAAGGTCACAAAGCCATTGGATAAGGCCGGGAGCGCGGATGGTTCCGGCGCATCCTTGACAGGCTGGTAGCATAGAAAACCGTGATCAAGGCGCACTATTTTTTCGGAACAGAAATCGTCGGATATCCCTGGAGGATCAGCCAGATTATCCGTGATCCGGTAATCCATTTCGAAAAGGCCGGTGGTGTTTGGATATCCGAGATATGTCACCTGTAGAGGAGCAGGTTTTCTGCGGAAAAGGAGAATTCGGTTCCCCTGGGTATGGCCGGCAAGATCTACAAGTATGTCGATCGAATCTCTGATTATAAGATCGGCCGCCTCCTGATCGCCTAATGGGTAGATATTGCGCCATATGATCGGCAGGGCCTTGAACCGGGCTGTGACGCCATCTTCACGGACTACGTTTGCGTAACAGAATATTTCAAAATCATCCTGGTTGTGTTTTGTCAGGATCGGCTCTATGAAACAGGAAACCGGGTGCCTTCTGAAATCAGGCGACACATATCCTATCCGGAGACGTTGTTTTTTGTCGGCAGCGCAATCCTGGTCCCAATTAACCGTGTGGGATTCGGCAACATGTTGAGCCGCCCATTTCTTATGGGCATCAAATATTTCATGCGATCCGGCCTTGGAACTGTAGTTCATGCTCAACAACAGATTGCTGTGTGCCTCGGAAAAATTCGGTCTTATTGAAATCGCCTTTTTGTAACACACGGATGCCTCTTCAACCATTCCCTTTTCCATCAGCAGGTTGCCGAGGTTGTTTTGCCCTTCCGGGTAGCCCGGCGCAATTTTCAAGGCATGTTTGAAACTGGTTAAGGCATGGCTCAGTCTGCCTTGAAGCTGCAGTGTTATTCCAATGTTGTTGTGAATTCCTGCGTCGTCCGGGGTTAAATCGCCGGCAGTCTTGTAACTGAGAAGCGCCTTATCGAATCTTCCCAACTGTCTCAGGATATTACCGAGGTTGTTGTGCGCCTGGGCAAAGCCGGGATTAAGGGAGACAGCACGCTGATACGAGGTAAGCGCCTTGTCTATTTCCCCCAGTTTCCTGTACGCATTTGCCAGGTTGTTGTGCACTTCCGGTGAATCAGGATTCAAGGCAGCTGCCTGCTCAAAGCATGAAAGCGCCTCGCGGTGCCTGGACAGGCGCCTCAAGGTTATCCCGAGATTGTTCAGTGCCTTCTCATTGTCCGGGGACGAGACAAGGGATTTTTCAAGATATTCGATAGCTTTTTCGTACCGGCCCTGCTGATGTTCCAGAACACCGAGATAATGGAGGGCATCGGGATTGGAAGGGGAGCGGGACAGAATTTTTCTATATAGTTGTTCAGCCTTTTGCAGCCGGCCTGCCTGGTGATGTTGAACAGCTTTCCCAAGAGATTGCTTTATTGAGGTAGCGGTTTTAGGTTGAATCTTCCTCTTTTTTTTGATTTTTCTTTTCATTCCCATTGTGGATCGCTTGTGTTGTAAACACTGATTATAGTATTTTGGTGTTAAAATTTAACTTCAGTTTGGAGAATTACCTATGGACTGCCCCTATTGTGGCCGTTTTGTGGCACATATTCACAGAAATCCAGTTCCTACCGTTGATATAATCATTGAAACAGGTGACGGTATCGTGCTGATCGAAAGAAAGAACCCTCCTCATGGGTGGGCCCTGCCTGGCGGTTTCGTGGATTACGGCGAGACGTTAGAGACAGCTGCAGTACGGGAGGCCAAGGAGGAAACCGGCCTGGATGTGCATCTGGTCGAACAATTTCATGCCTATTCCGACCCCAAAAGAGACTCCAGACAACACACCATCACCATGGTGTTTATTGCCAAAGCCTCTGGAATCCTTCATGCAGGCGATGACGCGGGAGATGCCGGGATCTTCTCATTAGAGAGCCTGCCGGATCTTGCCTTTGACCACGGAGAGATCCTGGATGATTATGCCCGATACAAAATGACCGGCAAGCGGGAGACTATCTGCTGAATCGACCTGAATGTAAACGGTCACAGGCGGCGCATCCGCACCATCTGTGACCGCTTATAGCTATAACTCTTACGACTTTTGCTGCTATGGTGTAAGTTCCCGCCAGCTTGTTTTGCCACTCTTATAATTTGATATCGGCAGGTTTGTTTGAGGAATTTCTTTTATTTCTCCGGTACTTGTCTGAATAAAGGCTTTCGGGCCTCCTCCGTCGCCCTTGCCGACAAAGAGGTTAGGGGTAGTGGCCAATCCGCGGCCAAGGAGCAACACGTCCAGAACATTGTCGTCTGCGTCGAGTCCATCATCGCCAAAGATCGATTTGTTCCAGGCGGTCCCGGTAAGATAATAGACGCCGTAAAGAAAGGCAAGTCCTTCCGACTGGCAGAGATCTTGATAAGGCTGATAAGTGGTGAATGTCAGCAGACCTCCCAGAAGAGTGGCCTGGCCAAGATTACGTTCTCTATCGTTAAGAAAATTCTTGTACCAGCCGTCAGTCCCTCCAATATAGGTGGCCAGGTCCGGAAGTGTTGCCACTCCAGCGGGCAGGCAGGCCGCCGCATCAATACATGAAAGGTTGGCCGTGTTATTCTGCACCAGGATTTGATCCACCTGTAGCAGATCCGCAATTCCAACGGTGGCCCATGTAAACTCATTAGAGTCCATGGGCTCTTTGATGCCGTAATAGGTTTGCTGGGATGTATCGGATTTGTCATCCGCATTAAAAAAGCGGCCCGTGCCGAAATAGACCCAGAAGTTATTTCCATCCGTGCCCACGGTTGCACTGGCGGTGATCGGCTGGCCGGCATCGATAAGTGCACCAGGGTTTTTAGGATCAGCATCGCCTGTAAAATCGTTGCCATAAACAAAATCAGGATCAATCAGTCCGTACCATTGGCTGGGCGTTGTCACAAGCTGCGTATTGTTCTCCTCATAATGGGTCACCAGTCTGTACATTTTTCCCGACCAAGAAGCCTGACTTCCTTCGATGGTGCCGAAATAGACCGCGTCCGACATATAATTCGACCTGAGGTAGAAATCAATGGTAATGGGGTCGGAAACAAAGCCGTTTCCCGAATCGTCAAGCACAAAGGTTCCGCCTTCCGGCCAGTCGCCACCGGCGCTCGGCATGGCGCTGGGAAGCCGGAATGGTGTCCTGGTATCGCCTGCAGTCGGATCCGAATCGATCAGCCAGCTCAATGGCAGGATACTGATCCTGGGCGTCTGGTCGCTCTGACCGTCCAAGGCATTGGCCCCCCTGGGGCCGTTGCCGAAAACAAGATACCATTTGTAGTAATAACCGTCATCCGCATCAGTGTCGTAATCGTCGGCATCATCGCCCTTATTCATCACCACCATTGTTGGAATGGCCGTGGTATAGCCCAGATCGACCTCAGTGCCCTGCCAAATGCCGTTTGCAGCCAAACAGTCAGCCTGGTTGGCATAATTGTCAGCTCCGGAGCACGTATTGTTTCCCACGTCCCAAACGCCGTTTGCAGCCTCACAGGTAGGCTGGGTGGCATAGTTGTCAGCCCCAAAGCAATCCTCTGTGGTGTTTCTGGTCAATTCACCCAGCAGGATCGGCGCATTCTCCGGATTGGTAATATCAAGAATAAAATAGGATGAAGTAAACTCCCTGGTGTCGCCGGCATTACCGTTCAGGTCCGCTGCCAGTTCCTTGGCTCCGCCCAGCCGCATTCCTCCGACCAGAATTGTTCCCCAGCCGCCGGGATGCGGATCATCCGGATCATTCGGATCATGCGGAAAGATGCGCACGTCAAAGATTCTGGGGCGCAGGTCAACAAAATATTTGTGCGAATATTCAAGTTCTGCCAAACATTTCAGGTGCGGCAGCAAATTGGTGGGCACATATGCCCATAGTTCGGCGCCAAGTTCCGGGCATCCGGGGGCCTCTCCGGGCTCACAGTCAGACTCGTCACAGTTGCCCGATTCATCAGTCTCAGAGGAGAGGCAGAACTTTTTCTCATGATCGTTGTAAAATCCGCCGTTCACGGCATGAAGCATCCCGTCGTTGCCTCCGAAATAGATGACATGCCGCCGGTTTTTGTATTGTTTGACAAAGGCGGCATAGGATATGTCCCGGTATAGAAGGTGATACCCCTCGCTCGGTCTTGTTACAACCATGGGGGTTGAGTGGATGACATCGCCCAGCCGCCAGATGACCGTATCATCTTCATCGCCATCCTTGTCAAGGTCGATTTGTAGCTGCCGGCTGCGCAGCCCCGCATCATCCAGGTTATTAGAGGGATCTGAGTCATCGGTGTCCTCAAAGCCCCGCACCCACCTGACGATCTGGTTTACCTCGTCGTTGTCCGCGGCATTAAAATCCTTATCCAGCGCGCCCCGGTCGCCCGAGACCCCCATGCCGGACCAGTTGGTGGTGGGCGCTGCATCAGCATCTTCACGATCCTCAAACTGCAGGATTTCACTGCTTTCGGCAATGCCGTTGTTGTTCAGATCAGCCCATGTGAATATATATCTCCTTCGCTCATTGGAGATATAGGTGGCACGGTTATGGAAAATGTCGGTAATGCTGTAGGGCGTATATGCGGCGCTGGTGTGCGATATTTTGGCCAGCCAGTCAGTGGCTGACCAAAGGTATTGGATCTCATCAATATCTTTTGAAGAACCTGCCGGACAGACGCCGTCCACCGGGGTGGCATAACAGGCCTTGGATTTGCCCGCAACAGAGTCAAAATAGATAATAACCCGGTTGTCTGTGTTGGTATCAAGGGTCCGGTCGCCAGCGTTATCTCCCGCCGGTATGGTATCTTCGTAGAGGTAGCCCGAGGAATCAATATGCAGGGCATGGACCTCACCTGTCCATTCAACCGTCTCGTCCTCCGTCGCGTCGACACTGGGCCAGAAAATAGCCTGATAGATGGCCCCCTCGCCGCCGCGTGAAGAGGAAATGACCGATGCGGCGGAACCGGACGAGGCGCCTGCCCTGATTTCATTGAAGACCTGTCTCAGGTTGGCCTCCAGAGAGGCGGCGTCATCACTGGCATAGAGGTCTGTGCCGCCATTAGAGGCCGCTTCGGTCATAAGATCGGCCGGGCTGCACTCGGTATCTCCTGTGTCGCGCAAAGTGCCTGTGGCCACAATATGGGTCTTGATATTCTGCTTGTCATGGCTGTCCAGCTGCGACGTGGAATAAATATCGGTCACAGCCCCGCTCTGGCCGAAGTAGGTCATGTCATCCAGATAAGTGCCGGCGTGAATGGCGTTGCATGCGTGGGTTTCATTAGCATCAACTATGTTGTCACCATCTATGTCAAAACTGGGACTATCGTCACCATCATCATCATAATCCTTGGCCGCGGCAGCTACACTCGTGTTGAGATCGGCGGTGGAGGCCCCTTCGGTGATGATCAGGACATGGTTGTCCTGGCACCAATACTCTACCGGATCCACGGAGGCATCAATTGTAAAATCGGTGTTATCGAGCTGGAATAAGATGTTCTGGCCATAATAGCCGATGGCATTGTACATTGCCTCTGCCAGGGGAGTCCAGGTGTTCGCTTCCATATCGTTTATTGCGGAGATCAGACTGTTGGTATGGGCATCATCGCCCTCGGCGTCCTGGTCGATATCCACAATAACAATGCCGCCGTCCTTATTGGCATCATCCCAGCAATTGTATAACACATAACTGTTCGGCATGTCGCATTCGCTGTCTGATCCATCAATGTTAAAGCGCATGACCCCTATACGCAGGTCAGTTGCGAATTCCTGGATAAGCCCTTCCGGGGCTGTCTCCTGATAGATGTAGCCGTTGAGAGTGGCGATCGGCTGATCCAGCTGTCCGATAACGCCGGAGTCGATAAGCATGGCCGGGATGTTCCAGATCTCTCCGGTTGAGCTTTCCAGATCAGTCGGATCGATGACCTGCGGGACCTCCATGGTCCCGCAGAAGTCTCTGAGCGCCTGATCGACACACACATCAACATCTTCATTAACATCTGTAGTCCCGTCTCTATTAAAGTCGGCAATGTCATTTGTCCAGCCGTCCTCATCAAGGTCGCCGCCGCCCACGCAGTCCTGAACCACGGCCCAGACTAAACAGACACCTCCATGTGTGTCGGTGCATTCTTCAATAACACCGCCTTCACACCTGTAGTTAGTACCTGTTATCTTCCAGGTTTCGCCTTCGCTATAGTCGGGCGCGCAAGATCTGTTGGTACAAACAAGGCCGCCGGCACTGGCCGGCTCCCAGCATCGGCCTATATATCCGGCAGATCCTTCGGCAGCGCCATATTTGCCGTAACAAACATAGCCTGGGCTGTCCGTGGCAATATCTTCCGGATCAATTGTCTCGTAAAGGTGGGAGCATTGTTCTTGAAGTGAATTGACGTGCACCGCGACATCACCCGGCGCCCAGCTGCCGTGTTTACTCTCCCACCAGCAGGTCTGGACGGCCTGGTTAAAGGCAGGAGTTTCGGCTTGGGCAAAACTTGCGGAAGGAGTGTGATCATACTCCATACACGCATCTATTTCCCCTTTGATTTGCCCCAGAACCGGGTTGTCTGCGGCCATTTCATCAAGAGCCTCCTGGCAATTGGTGTTGTCAAATCCGGTGTCATTTACCTGGAAAATCTCTATCTGGGTGGTGTGGTCAGTGCTGCTTCTCGGCTTAACGGCCAGGGTCAGGTATTTGCCGTCATCCAGGGCCAGTTTTTTGACAAAACGGGTGCCCCCGCAGCCCCTTGCTTCCATGATTAACTGATTTGACATATAGGTGGCAAATGTGATGGTATCGTCATATGTCCAGGTTCCACTCCAGCCATTATCGTCGAGTCGAAAGCCTTGTTTATCGTCATCGATAGGGACCCAGCCCGCTATATCGTAACATTTACAGGTATTCGTACAATCAAAATCAGTGCCGCCGATACAGCCATTGCTGTCGCCCTCTATTCCTATATAGTCATTGGTGTCATCTGCAGGGCAGAAATCATAGGTTAACGTCCAACCGTCGTTCTTTATAGGATCATAAAGTGTTAAAAAATTCTCATGATCAAAAGTCCCATCATCTGAACTATTATCAGACCAGTTTGAATACGAGGCTTCGGAGACATACTTGCCGCCGGTCAGGATTTTCTTTTCTATGTCAAATTTCGAGGCCGCGGCCCAGTTGAGGAAATTGCCCTTGGCGGCAAAAGCGGTAACAGTGTCAGGATCAGTGGATGTGTCTATTGTGATGCATACATCGTCTGTCCCTCCATCGTTATTATACTTGGTGCCGGTTGCCGCAGTACAGACTGCCTTGGCAACATCAGAGGTTGTCTGCGGCTCAAACCGGTTGTCCGTGAGATCATAACTATACCAGGTGTCTGTTGTGAAATAGCCGGCATAGTTGGTGCCGGAGGCATAGGTGTCGTCATAACAGGTTCCGCGTGCCGCAGGCGCGTCATTGACATGACCCAGGTCGTACATACTGGCCGAGTTGTCAATGATTATGAGCAGGTTCGGGTCCACCCCGTATGCCAGGAACGGCGGTTCGGCAATGCCGTCGCTGCATACGTCGGCGTGCCCGGCACCGGGCAGAAGACAGAGAGAGAAAAAAAGCAGTGCGGAAATTGGTAACGACTTACGAATGGTTGAACGTATCATGGGAAGCCTCCTGAAGCGTAAGAGCTGAAACAGGTGATACCCGGCCAATAAAAGCCGATATTGTGTGAATATAAAAAATATGCAAACACCATGCCGGGGTTGCATGACAACAACGGACTTATGAGAGATATACGTAACTATTCAGCGAAACAACCGGGGACGAACACCGGCCTCTAATCTAGAAATAACAAAGATTTTTCATCAAGAAAAAGAATTCAAACGGTTTTTTATTGGGAAGTAAATTAGATAGGGATAAGTAAAATATTTTATATTAATGGGAAATAATAAAAAA
>DAOVYS010000051.1 GCA_030635485.1 Pseudomonadota bacterium
ACAATATTGCACCCCATCTGCATGCGTGCAGCGAAGTAAATACCTTTGGGGTGCTCAGGGCAAGCGACATAGAAGTGGCTATAGTTACTCGCCCTGATCACGTACCCCAAGGGCACTTCCTTCGGGCGCACATAAACCTGGGGCACTGGTAAACGATTACCATGCGGGTGCCTCAACACCTGAAAATGTAAATTTATTTTTGAGCGAACCCTGAGTATTTACCGATCTTCTTCTATTACAACGTCAGGCCTCGGCATGTCAACCGGAAACAAATCCCGCTTTTTCTGTTGCCGCATGGAGAATTTACCTCTATATATCTTGAAACAGATATCGACAACCATTTAACCACTCAACGAGGCCACTCCATGCGCACATCACTTGACTGCCTGCCCTGCCTTCTTCGGCAGACAGTAGATACAGCCAGGATTGCAAACGATTCAGAGGAATTGCAAAAGGAAATCGTTCATAACATAGCGTTGCTCCTTCCGGAACTCAACCTTGAATTATCTCCCCCTGAAAATGCGATACGGGTCTACAATCTTATCTCGGAAATCTCGGGCAACAGCGATCCGTTTAAAGAAATCAAGAAACAGAGTAACGCATTATCCATCAATCTCCGCCCCCGGGTGCTTGAGAAAATCGAGGCCTCTTCCGACCCGTTACAGACGGCAACAAAATTTTCAATGGCGGGAAACATTATCGATTACGGGTCACAACAGAGTTTCGATGTTCACGATACAATTGACAAATGTCTGACAATTGAACCCGCAATCAACCACTTTGACCAGTTGGCCCTGGATATTGAAAAGGCTGAAACCATACTCTATCTGGCTGACAATTCAGGTGAGATTGTCTTTGACGAACTTCTAATCCGTTTGATCCGCAATAAAAAGATAATACTGGCGGTTAAGGAAGGCCCGATACTTAACGATGCACTTGTTGAAGATGCTGTGGCGTGCGGATTGGATAAATATTGCAAAATAATCTCAAACGGCACGAATTGCCCGGGAACCCCTCTTCGGATCTGCAGCCCTGATTTCCAAAAAGTCTTCAGAAACGCCGATCTTATTATCAGCAAGGGACAGGGAAATTTCGAGACCCTTTCAGACGCAGAAGCTCCGATCTATTTCCTGCTCACGGTAAAATGCCGGATCGTGGCTGAACGCATTTGTGAACTGGCCGGAACCATGAGCCGGCCGGTCACAAATGGTGATATGGTGTTGATGAAAAAAAATTAGAAATTACGAATTAGGAATTACGAATTGATGGATTCGCAAAAAAAATGGATAAAACCATATTCGTAATTCCTGATTGCCACTCTACAAAATGGTGGGCAGAGCCCACCCTACAACTAACTCATAATTCCTAATTCGTAATTCGTAATTCACTACTTATTCAACATCCTGGCAGCATCCTTGGCAAAATAGGTGATAATGATGTCCGCGCCCGCCCTTCTGATGCTCAGGAGGGTTTCGTACATTACACGTTCCTCGTCCAGCCACCCTCTTTCCGCCGCAGCCTTGATCATAGCGAATTCGCCGCTCACGTGATACGCGGCAATCGGCAGATCAAACTCGTCATGCAGTTTGCTGATAACATCAAGATAGGCCACCGCAGGTTTTACCATCAGGATATCAGCACCTTCATCTACATCCAGTGTCGCTTCCCGCAAAGCTTCGCGCACGTTTGCCGGATCCATCTGGTAACTTCGTCTGTCTCCTTGCTGCGGCGCGCAGTCGGCCGCATCCCGGAACGGCCCGTAAAATGCGGATGCATATTTTACCGCATATGACATTATAGGCACCATGTGAAAATTATTTTCATCAAGTGCGGACCTGATCTCTGAAACTCTGCCGTCCATCATATCCGAAGGCGCCACCATATCAGCCCCTGCCTTTGCATGGGAAAGAGCGGTTTTGGCCAGGACCTCAAGGGTGGAATCGTTGTCCACATCGCCATCCACAAGTATTCCGCAATGCCCGCGACTCGTGTATTCGCAGAGGCAGACATCTGTCGACACCATCAATTCAGGCGCCTTGTTCTTGATTTCCCTGATTGCCCTTTGAATGATACCGTCTTTAGCATGGGCGCCGGACCCCACCGGATCCTTCTTGTCGGGCAATCCAAACAAAATGACATGATTAACTCCCAGGCTGAGACACTCCTTTGCCTCCTTTGCCAGCTGATCCACCGACAACCTGTAAATACCCGGCATGGATGCTATCGGTTTGCGGACTTTTTTGCCGGACTGTATAAACAGGGGATAAATCAGGTTGGCCGGAGACAGACTTGTCTCCCTTATCATGGAACGAAAGGCTTCATTTACCCGCATACGGCGGGGACGATATTCGGGAAAGACCATGTTGTCGTTTCACTCCTTTTGGGTGATTGCAATTAGAATTCATAAAAAATATAACAATAACAGCCAGTAAGGTTGGGTTACGTTTTCCAACCCAACAATACACTCGTTAAGTAAATATTCTGGTACGTGCGAAAAACTTTAAAAAACCACGGGATGTAAATGTTTGGCAGCAAATACGTTGGGTTGAAAAACGCAACCCAACCTACTATCTACTCTCATATTCAATCATTGAGCCCTGAAAGGGCGATATTCGACAGCCCAGGGTGCAGCGAAGCGGAACCCTGGGCAAAGAAGATCACCTCTTGCCAAGCCCTGAAAGGGCGATACAAACGAGCGTCGATGTAATGGCCCGCATCCTTAATATCGCCCTTTCAGGGCTTATCGTTTGTGGTACCTTTCACTACCCGGGGCTGCGCGCTACACGCTTACCCCGGGCTATCGAATAACGCCCTTTCAGGGCTGAGATGTACGGAAACGGATACCGTTTCATCTGCAGTTATTGAGAAGCAAGGCAACCAGACAACGGTTATCGCCCCTACCGTGTAAGCGGTCACAGGTGGTGCAGGTGTGCGTGATCAGGGCAACCGGTTATAGCCCTACCTATACCGGTTGCCCTAATCACGTGCAGATGCGCCGCCTGTGACCGCTTACATCCGGTCACAGCTTAAAGGTATCACCAACCAGTGAATTAATGTAAGCCTCTGGAAAGTCGACGCCTTCCACGGGAACAACTATCAATTCCACATCTCCTTTTTGCTTCATCAGACGAAGACCGTATTCAAAGGCATGCAATACTTCCTCACACACCTGTCTTACAGTGTAGACCGAACGAGGCTTGCGCGCCAGAATCCTGTCTACCGCTTCTTCGCTGAATATCACCTGCATGCCGCACTTTTCGGATATCTCGTCGGCGCAGGTTTGAATCTCTTTGACCAGCCTGATAAAAATATCACATACGTCCCAGGCATCAGCAATCTCTTCCTGACACTGGTCCGCTATGAGAGCCACCCGTTCAGCCGTTGGTTTGACGTCATGCTCCTGAAAATAGGCCTTTCTGGTGCGCATAATAAAATCCACCAAACGCTCGAATTCAACATGTGCAAGAAAATTGTAGCGTTCTCTATGAAAAGCCCGGCTCTCCGGATCTTCGAGAATTCTTCCAAGCTCCTTAACCGGGTTTTCCACTACATCCATGGTTACTGAAAGATGTCTGATATCTGTTGACGGCAGCTTCTTCTCAAAGGGCAGGAGTATCCTTTCCATGACGCTCACAAGGCCACGGGCGCCGGTTCGCTCTTTCACCGCTCGTTCTGCAATTTCCCGTAAGGCATCATCCTCAAACAGGATATGAATGCCGTAGGCTCTGAAATCGAGTTTTTTGCCAACCACGACCGAACTATTGATATTCATCAAAATCTCGTACAGATCGTCTACACTGAGTTCGTCAAGTACAGCCAGAACCGGCAGGCGTCCAACAAATTCGCTCTCAAAACCAAACTGGATCAGGTCCTCGGCCTTTGCTTTTTTCAGAAATAACGGTACGTCCTTTTTAGAGGAAATCGTTCCTTCAAACCCGATGGACTGCTTGCGCACCCGTTTCTTCACAATATCATCCAGTCCATCAAATGCGCCGCTCATGATAAAGAGAATATTTCTGGTGTTCACGACCCGCTTTTCGCGCTTTCCTTTTGTCCTGAACATCTCCATGGCCTCAAGCTGGGAAATCATGTCATGGGGCACCTTTAAATCGACTTCCGTCTCTTCCATGGGTTTCAAAAAGGCCCGCTGAACACCGGTTCGGGACACATCTATTCCGTATTTATTCATCCCTGAGGCGATTTTGTCGATCTCATCCACGTAAATGATCCCGTATTGCGCCTTTTTAATATCCCCATCAGCCTGGCTTACCAGATCGCGGACAAGATCCTCCACATCGCCTCCGACATAACCGGTTTCACTGAATTTAGTCGCATCTCCTTTGATAAATGGAACGCCAAGTCTATCGGCAATCAGCTTGATAAGATAGGTTTTGCCGACGCCGGTGGGACCGATGAGCAACACGTTGTTTTTAATATGTCCGACATCCCTGCGGGACAGCTGTCCATGCTCCAGGCTGTGCCTTATCCTGTTGAAATGGGTGCAGATCTTTGTGGCCAGTACGGCCTTGGCGTCTTGCTGTTTGACCACATACTCGTCAAGATAGGCCTCCAGCTCTTCCGGCTTGACATTAAAATCAAAGAGAGGTTGTTCATCCGAATGTTTTTCACCCTGCTCCTTTTCTCCTGCTTTCTTAGCCTGGGGGAAAAGACCGGCCGATACGATCTTGACACGATCTCCGTACTTGTTGGATAGATAATCACTCAGATCTTTTTCAAGTTCTTTCTGATCAGGCAGATTTGGAATAGCGTCGTCGCTCATGTTTGGATCTTTTTCAAGTTCTTTCTGGTCAGGCAGATTTGAACCGGTGTCGTCACTCATGTTTGGATATCCTTTGCCGGCAAGGCCGGGAATATATTTGGAAAAGATGTATAGTAATTGAGCTGACAGCTAACAGCTTCCATCCATAAAATACCATTTAATGGATGGAAACGAATCAACTATTAGTATAACCATTTTCTAAACAAAAATAAATTCCCTTTAAAACAATCCCGTGCTGACGCACGGTCGACTTGGGGTTCGGGAGCAGGATGAGGTTGTCAGGGGGGCGTAGGTTGGTTATCAGGGGATAAAAAAAAGTCAACGGCCAAGCATGCTTCCTGCAAAATGCAGTGCAAAACCGACCGTTAACTTACTGCCTGATAGGCAGCCTTATTCAGACTCCCGAATAATCGGGACGGCCTTCCGGTATATCAGCATGGCATACGTCTAAGAAGCATGCCATACTCTATTTGTACGGGTTGATCGTCAACACGGGACAGGGTGCGGTGCGCACTACCTTCTCGGCAACGCTGCCGATCAGGACTTTTTCAAGTCCCCTGTATCCATGGGTGCCCATCATGATCATATCAACTTTCTCATTTTCGGCACAGCCGCAGAGTTCCTCGGCCACGTTTCCCTTCAACACCTTGGCGGAATAAGAAACGTCAATCCCTTCCATGTTGTCTTCCAGGTACCCCTCAAGTCTCTTTTTAGACCCCTCGACCATTTCCCTTTCAAACTGGTCCACATCAATCGCGATATGCGGGATAGACAGTCCTGAAAAGGTAAACATGTCTTCAACCACAAACACGACTAGGAGCTCCGCTTCGCTCTTCCCGGCAAAGTCGATTGCGGACTCAAGAAGTTTGACTGAATTATCAGAAAAATCGACCGGCACCAGTATCTTCTTTATATCTTTCATTTTGTCACCCTCCTTGTTTGGGTTAACCGTCAAGACCGGACACGGGCCCAGTCTCACCACCTCCTCGGCAACGCTGCCGATTAACATCTTTTCAAAACGACTGTATCCATGAGTGCCCATAATAATAAGGTCACTCTCCTCCCGCTCGGCGCAGTTGAGTATTTCCACCGTCACATGACCTTTCAGCACCTCACCGGCAAAGGGAATCGAACTTCGACCCATGTTCTCTTCAAGAAACGAATCAAGTCTTTCTTCCGAAGATCTGACCATTTCCGTTTCCAGCTGATCATCATAGGAGATTCCCGACATGGTAAACGGATTCTCAACCGCAAAGACAATCTTAAGTTCCGCATCATGCTGTACGGCTATATAAGTCGCGGACCGGAGAATCTGTGCCGAATGTTCGGAAAAGTCCACAGCCACCAGGATTTTCTTTATTTCGTACATTATCTCGCCCCCCCTTTGGTTACAATCATGCTTTCCTTAAACGGCAACGGTCCGATTCCATAGTCTTCACAGAGAAATCCGGATACCAGTATCCCATCAACCGGACACAGGGACACCATCCACAAATATCAACGCCGTTCAACAGTTTCACTGTTTCAGCGGGTTGCTGTAACATAAGCCAGGCTGTATTTTGGGATAAACCGGTATGCACATCAAAGAGCAACATAACTGAAAGCACACCAGCATAATCCTTCAGAGATTTAAAAATATCCACCTCAGAGAGATTCATGGGAATATTGTCAACATATGCCGCCCCGACCATCCGTTCACCAGGTCTCATAGTCTCCATAATCCGCCCCCAATTATCCTTAAACCGATCCGCGGGAGAAGATGCTTCCGGCAGAATGAAATTTACCGAATACCTGGTCCCCCAACCGAACACACTCTTTACTGAAACCCTGCCGCCCATTAATTGGGCCAGTTTTTTACTTACAAAGAGTCCTGATATAATCTTGCCGCGCGATTGTTTTAAAATCTTAAAACCGCAGGAAGGCCGAAAAATCTCGTCCAATTTTTCCGCTTGCATCCCAGGTCCGGTGTCGGAGATTATTACCTCAACCCGATTTTTATTAACGCCCCCCATGGGCATTGAACAGACCTTTATTGTCAGTCCTCCCTCCTTCATACTCTCCAGGCTGTGATTCACCAGATTTAAAATGACATCTTTGATAAGCACCGGGTTGCCGCGAAAATACCGCGGGGTGTCAGGTTCAATGGAAAGTGCGAGGTAGAGTTCCTTTTCCCGCGCAGCAATGCCGGCATACACACCGATCTCGGAAATGAGAGCACGAAAGTCAAAATCCCATTCTTCATACATCTTCCCGACACTCCCATCCAATTCGCCCTGAAGTCGGAAGAATTCGCTGGCATATCGATTTTCAAAAAGCTTCATTTTAACCCCCGCTGTCCATCATCATGAACCTGCAAAATCCAAACAACATCGGCTCTCCCCTTGCCCCCTCTATAAGCGTTACAGGTGCTGCATCTGTGTGTGATCGCTTATAGCTTACATCCATGCGAAACCACTCCTTACTTTCATCATTGCAGATATATAGACATTAACAATGGGTAAATATTGGTTAATAAATGGTTATAATTTCCACCCACTATTCAACAATATCACTATTACAGGATATTAGAATACATAATTACGAATTAGGCTTCAAGGAGATCAGTACTGTTCGCAAATTTATTTTTTTGTTTGTTATCCCGCTCTTTTTCCTGATCTTTTTCCTGTGGACGCTTACAGTCTCAGGGGAGAGATTCATAATTTCAGCTATCTCTTTTGTCGATTTCCCGAACCTTACCAGATTGGCCACCTTCATTTCAGCAGGAGTGAGCTTCCAGTTCATCACAAATGAAGAATGGACAAAAGGTGAAATCACATCATTCAAGTTGGATTCAAGAATCTCGACATAAACCTTCTGCCGGTCAACCAGTCCGCTCTCCTTAAGTCTGTCAAGATAGGGTTCGATAAGTTCCTTGACATTGGCCACCACCCGCTCTTCCAGTTCTTCCCTGTCCTGTTCACGTTTTTCAAGAAGAACTTTAAGCGCTGTATTGGTCTCTTCCAGGGCAACCTTTCTGCTTTCAAGATCAGCCTCACTCTTTCTAAGCGCCTCCTCGGTAAATTTACGTTCAATGATCTCACGGGCTATTGTCTCATTTGCCGCGGCCAGTTCGGCCGTGAGCTCCGCGACCCTCGACTCCAGGTCGTCTAGGGCCCTTTTGTACGCTTCCTCGGCCTGTTTCCGCACGAGTTTGAGTCTCTTTTCTATTTTTGAAGATGAAAAGTCATTCATCTTATTTTTGGGATCCATTTACTTCCCTGAATCCAAGGCCTCACGGACCGTCCTGGACAAGTTCAGTCTGTCTACAGGCTTTATCATGACCCTGCTGACAACCTCTGTCCTGATTTTCTCATCAGCCACCTGTTCCTTGAACCCGGTGCAGAGAATGACCGGTATGGACGGCCTGATTTCCTTAATACGTTTTGCCAGAACCACTCCACTCATGTCAGGCATGGCGTAGTCGGTAACCAACAGGTCAAATCTATCCGGTTCCGCTTCAAATATCTCCAGTGCCTTTAAAGGACCTGCGGCAGACACAACCGAATACCCCAGACGACTGAGTATAATTTCTCCAAGCCTTGCCAGCGCAGGCTCATCATCGACAAACAGTATGCTTTCATTCCCTGCGAACAACTCTTTGCCGGACTCGCTTTCCGAGTCCGGCTTTTTTTCAACAACAGGGAAAAAAACTAAAAAAGTTGCTCCTTGACCCGGCTCGCTTTCCGCCATGACGCAGCCGTTATGGTTGCCGACTATCCCGCGAACCACGGAAAGACCCATGCCGGAACCCTGGCCGATCTTTCTGGTTGTAAAATAAGGATCAAATATCCGATCCATAATTTCCGGATCAATACCCTTGCCTGTATCCCGCACTGTAATTATGACATATCTTCCCGGACTTATATTATCATATTCACCAATCTCATTGTGGTCTATTACTACATTTTCAACACCTACATTCAATACTCCTCCGGTTTCCCGCATCTCAAACACACCATTATTTACAAGATTCACCAGCACCAGATGGATCTGGGCCGGATCCGCCACGATCATGTCATTCTCCGCAGTGACATCCATATTAATCTCAATTGTTGCGGGAATCGAAGCCCGCAACATCTTGAGAGACTCCCGGACAATCGGGATGACCCTGACCGGTTTCATTTCACCTTCTCCCTGGCGGGTGAAGCTCTGAATCCGCTTGACCACATCTTTTGCCCTCATAGAGGCAACCCGCACCTCTTCCAGATTAAAGCGGGTCGGGCTTGACTCCGGTGTATCTTCAATGGCAAGTTCGATATTACCGAGTATGATTCCGAGAATATTATTGAAATCATGTGCAAACCCTCCTGCCATGGTACCGATTGCCTCCATCTTCTGGACCCTGTGAAGTTGGGACTCGAGTCTCCTTCTCTCATCAATAAGATTCTTAAGCGACACATGGGTATGGATCCTTGCCAGGAGTTCATGTTTGGAAAACGGCTTGGCCAGATAATCATTGGCCCCTGCCTCAAGCCCTGCAACCCGGTCCTCAACCCTGTCCTTTGCCGTCAGCATCAGAACAGGCAATTTGTCAGCCGAATATTTCCGGCGAAGAATCCTGCACACCTCATATCCCGACATATTCGGCATTACAACGTCAAGAAGCACAATATCAAACAACTCACCCGCCTTGTCAGCCTCCTCGATCTTTTCCAGAGCCTCTTTCCCATTTACAGCCTGTGTAATCAGATATCCGCTTTCTGAAAGTTGAACGGAATAGACCCTGCGGCAGACAGGCTCATCATCGACAACAAGCAGCCTGACACCTGCTTCCGCCTTTCTTTCCACGCTCTCCGTCTTTACGGAAAGGGCTTCCATTATATCTTTTGCCCCCGTATCCAGATCTACCTGCCAGTCATCACCGTCATATTTCCCAGGCACCTTCTCATCCGAGGCCAGCGGCAGAGTGAACCAGAATCCGGTTCCTTTACCTGCAACAGACTCAACCCCGATTTTTCCGCCTTGGAGTTCCACAAGCAACTTACTGACACCAAGCCCAACGTGTACTCCGCCATATTCGCTCTCTATGGTGCCATCAACCTGACTGAACGACTCAAAAATATGTTCACGTATCTCCTCAGCAGCCCCTGATCCGGTATCGAAAACGCTCACAAGCAAAAAATCACCTTTTACATCGGCGGAAACGGTCACAGTTCCATCTTCAGAGTATTTGACAATATTGCCGACCATATTCTGAAAAATCTGACCTACCCTCTGCTCATCAGCGGCAACTGCGGGAACATCAGCTGGAATACGATTCACAAATTTTAATTTTTTAGTTCCCAGAAAGGGGGTGAACAATTCAAAAACAACCTCTGCAACAGTCCTTATGTCAACGGGTTTAATCTCAAGCCTCAGATCCTCATGACGTAATCTTGAAAAATCCTGGCTGTCGTTCAACAGGTTGATCATCCGCCTGCCGCTTTTGACAACCATATCGAGATTTTCAACAGCCGTCCGTGGAAGCGGACCGGTAACGCCGTCCATCAAGGATTCGGCCAGGCCTATTATATTATAAAGCGGGGTCTTAAGTTCGTGGGACGTGTTGGCAAACAGCTCGGTCTTCAATTCGTCGAGATGTTGAATGTCCCGGTTCATCTCTTCAAGGTGATCCCGGTACCTGATCAGCTGACTATCCGCCTCCTCGAGCTGACGGATATACCTTGCTTGTCTCGCATTCTGAAACGCAATCTTTGACAGCAGATCAGCCATGAGAAACAAAAAATTACAGACCTGCTCAAAACGGTTGAAGGGCATGACCGTGATCTCTTCGAAGGAAGAACGGAACTCCTGTTCATCCGCCCCGATTTCAGCGGCATAACCGATAATCTCTTCCGTATCCAGGATGTCGCTTCGGACCTGGCCCACAATCCAGTTTGCTACATGCTTCTCCCCCACCCTGATACCGGCGCACCCCTCCCAAAGGCCTCCGCCCGGGCAGGACTTAATGGCAGGACCATCCGAATTGTCGCGTCCCAGTTCGGAGTGAAAATGAAGACAGTCGGCAAGCCCTTTTTCTGTTTTTTGGATAACCTCCTTGCAAAGGCTGGAAAAATTCGAGGGTCTTGTTATGGGCCGGCCGTCCGGAGAGGTGATTACAGATGCAACCCCCGCGGCCAAGGCAAAGGCATCCTGTATTTTCTGTATCTCTTCCAGATCGAAAAGATCAAGAAAATCAAGTTGTAACGCAACTTCCTGCTCCAATTCATTATCAATCGATTTTGCAGCCATCTATAAAGTCCGTATGTTGACAAAAGGGGTGCGGTCGAAACAGCACCTGCCGGTTAGGCCTGATCATCCTCCTATACCTCCATATTTTATACGCAGACAGATCGAAAATTGTCAACCTATTAGCACAAACATTTGTTTGAACAGGTGAGCGGTTTCTGGTAAGGTCATTAGAAATGACTAATGACTAATGGGTGTCTTGAATAATTTAGGATTTTCGTTCGAGGTCAAGGAACAGTGAAAATGAAAAAGCGCAGCATATTAGATATATGTGAGCATTTTTTATTTTCACTGTGACGCCGAGATCGGACGAAAAGACAATTATTCAAGATGGCCTAATGACTAATGACAACGCGGGACAACAGCTTGCTAAAGAGGCGGTGGGCCAGATACAGATCCAAGAGGAGAGGTTATTACAGTCTCATCATATTTTCCATCATATTCATTGTCTGCCTCTTTGCCGAGTTAATCAGCAATGACAAGCCCTTTGTTGTGAAATTCGAGGGAAGTTACTATTTTCCGATCATCAAATCTTATCCCGAGACCACGTTTGACGGCGACTTTGACACGGAGACCGATTACCGGGATCCATATATCCTTGAAAAAATCACCACTAACGGCAACTGGCTGCTCTTTCCGCCAAACCCCCACAGTTACGACTCAATAAACCTCGACCTTTCCGTACCGGTTCCCTCTCCTCCCACAAAAATCAACCTCATGGGCACGGATGACCGCGGCCGTGATGTGCTTGCTCGGCTTATCTACGGATTCAGGCTTTCCGTCCTTTTCGGATTTGCGCTCACATTCGTGGGAACCGGTGTCGGGATTCTTGCAGGAGCAGTCCAGGGCTATTTCGGAGGCAAAACAGATCTTGTGTTTCAACGCTTTATTGAGATATGGAGCGCCATGCCCGAGCTCTACCTTCTCATTATCTTTTCCTCCATTTTCAAGCCCAGCATCCTCCTGCTTCTCATACTCCTGTCAATGTTCGGATGGATGGGACTCTCAGACTATGTACGGGCCGAATTCCTGAAAGGCAGGAATCTAGACTACGTTAAGGCGGCCAAAGCGCTTGGCGTGAGTAACACGAGAATCATGTTCAAGCATCTGCTGCCGAACGGGATGACGCCTGTGATCACATTTCTTCCATTCCGGATGTCGGGCGCAATACTGGCACTGACCAGCCTCGATTTCTTAGGTCTGGGTGTCCCGCCGACCACTCCCAGCCTTGGAGAACTTCTGTCACAGGGCAAGAACAACATTGAAGCATGGTGGCTCTCTTTAAGTACCTTTATTGTGCTTGTGGGAACACTCATCCTCCTGATCTTCATCGGCGAGGCGCTGCGAGAGACCCTTGATCCGAGGAAAGCTTAATTTCCCATGCTTCTCCAAATAAAAGACCTGTCCGCCCACTTTAATTCGGAAAACGAAATCACAAAAGTGCTTCGCAATATATCGATTGATATTGAGGCGGGAAGCACGGTGGCGCTTGTCGGAGAATCG
>DAOVYS010000055.1 GCA_030635485.1 Pseudomonadota bacterium
TCCCCTGTTTCGTACCCATGGGGAACGGTTATCCGGTTTCAACGAATTAAAGGTTCCTTTGATGATTTTTTTAATTCTTTAATAATTTAGGATTTTCGTTTGAGGTCAAGGAACAGTGAAAATGAAAAAGCACCCATTCGGGCATAAACTCCGCATATTAGGTATATGTGAGCATTTTTCATTTTCACTGTGACGCCTAGATCGGACGAAAAGACAATTATTCAAGATGGCCTGATGTTATTGAACACCGCTTTGTGAATGAATCTCCTCAAGAAGATCCAGCAGGCGGTCTCTCTGGTTTTTGTCCTGATTTAGAATAAGTACAAAGCTGTCCGGCTGCCTGCCGGTCATGAAATATCCCGCATATGAAAAGACCTTGGTCAGGGTTCCTGACTTGACTCTCCTGTTGCCGGCAAGGGGCAAAAGTTTATAGTTGGGCCGAAATATTTCTAAGATTTTGATCATGGCGCGCGGAGTTATCTTGTTTTTGTGGGATAATCCTGAACCTTCATAAATTTTCACAGCCTCTTTATCAATCCCCAGTTCCTTATGTAGATACCTTGTAAGCGCGTTCCTCCCTTTTTCCCATGTAGCCGGATATCCCGATTGCTTAGCCCCGCAGGCGAGAAAGATCTGGTTGGCTATATAGTTGTTTGAATAGAGCATCAGTGATTCGATCAGAGATGTGAGTTTTTTTGAGGATCTGTGAATATAGATCGGCGTGAGATTGTCAGCCACATGGAAATGGATGATTTGCCCCTGTCCCGGAATATTTTTTTTCTTTTGAATAGCCCGGAATAATTCGCCTGTGTGTCTTGTGATGTTTTGTTCGTCATTGGAAATGTTGAGTCTGTAGGTGCCTGGTTTAAGCCCTTTGCCAAGTTTTTTCATCAACGCCAGGGTAGGGGTCTGAGGCTCGGCCGAGCGAACAGTGCCTTTTTGTGAAACAGTGATATGGACCGTGTTGAAGTTTGCAGCCAATGCAGAGTTTTTTGCATCATATGGATCGAGATGCCGGCCTGAACCGTCCGGTCCGGCCGCAGTTTCGAATAAAGAGTCGTCAAGCACTATGTTTCTGATATAATGGACATTTTTTTCTTTTAAAGCGTCCATAATCATTGATATCTCTTCTGAAGTGAGGGCGGGATCGCCGAATCCCTGAATGTAGAGATCATTTTCATTGTTTTGATAAAATCGGGTTTCAAAGCGGAAGTCGTGGCCCAGGATTTCAAGGGCCGCGCATGCGGTTGCAATTTTTAAGATGCTGGCAGGTATGAACAGTGCATCGGGATCTTGGGTTGCAATGACCCGGCTTCCTTTGGTGAGGATAAATCCGCCGTTTTTTAGCAACTCGGCCGCTTTGTCCGAAAGAGCCGGTTCTGGAAGAGATGCCGCGGATGTTGTAGCGGCAACAAGGCAGAAGAGCATTATGGAGACCACGACACTAGTTATCCGCCGGAACGGCTCCATTATTTTTCCATGGGTTGGGGGTTAAATAAGATGATGTCCGGCAACAACCGTATTGTTTGCCGGACATCATTTTATTCAACCCAACCCACCGGTTTTTTGCAAGCATAAAAACATGATGTCGCCGTTGTGACGCGCCCCTCTCGCAAGTTGCGGGATTATTTATATAGTTTTGGGGAAAACCGGAAAAAGAACTTGCTAATTCGATATAAAAAATCATAGGATAAAAAAGAGTTGTTCCGGTGGGCACAGCCCACCTGCAAGACCGGTTATTCCTAATTCGTAATTTCTAATTCGTAATTTAAAACAGGTTGCTGATCATGTTGGAACCATTGCTCTATCCCAAGACCATCGCGGTGGTGGGAGCTTCGAAAAAGCCGGGTAAGGTGGGCCATGAAATCCTTGCCAACCTGATAAAGGGAGGCTTTACCGGTAAGATTATTCCTGTTAATCCAACCGCGGATCAGGTTCTTGATCTTCCCTGTTACAAGAGTCCTGTTGACTGCGGCGAATCTATTGACTTGAGTCTGATTGTCGTTCCGAACAGGGCCGTGGTTGAGGCGGTCAAGAGTTCCATAAAGGCCGGCGCAGGGGCCATTGTTGTGATTACGGCAGGTTTCAAGGAGATAGGAGAAGAAGGGGCTGCCCTGGAAAGGGAGGTTGCCGAAATATGCGTATCTCATGGTGTTCGATTGCTGGGACCCAACTGCCTTGGGCTGATTAATACTGAAAACAGGATGAATGCCTCTTTTGGCGGGGATATCCCCATGGCAGGGGGGGTGTCGGTTATTTCACAGTCAGGCGCCTTGTGCACTGCTATTCTCGATACCGCGGCCGGCCTTAATCTTGGACTGGCCAAGCTGTTCAGCATCGGAAACAAGGCCGATGTAAGCGAGGTGGATTTGTTGAGGGTGCTTGGCCGGGATGAACAGACCAAGGTGATAGTAGGTTATCTCGAAGACATTACCTCGGGAGACGATTTTATCAAGGCGGCCACTGAGGCATCAACAATAAAACCTGTGATAATATTAAAATCAGGCACAACGGTGGCAGGACTCAAGGCCGCATCCTCGCATACGGGAGTGCTGGCCGGTGCGGATACCGCATATGGAGCGGCATTCATGCGTTCCGGAGTAATACGGGCCGAGAATTATGAAGATCTGTTTGATTTTGCAACGGCATTTGCCATACAGCCTCTGCCAAAAGGAGATCGCGTCCTGATTATTACCAATGCGGGAGGACCGGGCACAATGGCGGCTGACGCAGTGGAAAACGCCGGAATGCGCGTCATGAGCCTGGACAGGAATGTTGCCACTGCTTTAAAGAGCAAACTGCCGGCCGCGGCCAGCGTGGGCAATCCCATTGACGTGCTTGGTGACGCGGACCCGGATCGTTACCTGGCAGCACTTGAAGCGGCCCAGGAAGATGATTCCGTGGATGCGGTTATCGTGATCCTGACTCCCCAGGCAATGACCAGGCCGGTTGAAACGGCCCGGGCCATTGTTGTCGGATGCCAGAAGGGAGATAAAACGGTTCTGGCCTCATTCATGGGCGGCAGGGGGGTGCTGCCGGGCCGCGATGCACTGGCCGCTGCAGGGCTGCCTCAATATTATTCGCCTGAACGGGCCGTGGCAGCGCTTAAGGCAATGCACGATTATGCCGCATGGAAACGGAGACCGCCGCGTATAGTGGCACGATTCAGGGTCAACACACGGCGGGTTGAAAGAATTATCACCCGTTGCTTGAGGGCGAACAGGCGTCAGCTCGGTTAAGTCAAGGGGAAGAGCATATTGCGGGCTTATGGATTCCGCGTCCCGGGTGGATTTCACGCAACCCACACGTATGAAGCCGTAGAGGCGGCGGAGAGGATAGGGTATCCTGTCGTGATGAAGATCGTATCACCTGACGTGGTACACAAGTCCGACCTGGGCGGTGTGAGGCTGAATATCTCGACCGCCCAAGGCGTGAGAGACGCCTTTGATCTTATGATGCTCAGGATAAATCAACGTCTGCCCGATGCCCGTATAGAAGGGATATATGTGGAGAAGATGGTCAGTAAAGGACTCGAGATAATTATCGGGATGAGCAGGGATCCTCAGTTCGGCCCGATGCTCATGTTCGGCCTTGGCGGAGTATTTGTGGAGGTTATGAAGGACGTCACTTTTTATATCGCTCCTATCACACATGATGAGGCAATGCAGATGCTGATGTCCACCCGTTCTTATAAGATGCTGGTGGGCGCCCGGGGACAACAGGGGGTTGATCTGAAAGCGATTGCCACCGGTCTTCAGCGGATAAGTCAGCTCTCCACGGATTTTCCCCAGATCGCCGAACTTGATATCAATCCGTTTATTGTGGGAGAATTCGGGACCGACCCGGTTGCGGCGGATGTCAGAATGGCATTGCAATCTCCGGAAGATTGAGATTTTTTGTCGGTAACAGATATCAATCACTGAGCCCTGAAAGGGCGGTATTCGATAGCCCAGGGTGTAGCGAAGCGGAACCCTGGGTAAAGAAAGATCACTTATGGTTTGTGGTATTTTCATTACCTATCGAATAACGCCCTTTCAGGGCTGGGATGAGAGAGAAGAAAAGGTCATTCGGGAATGGATACTGTTTCACCTGCAGTTATTGAGAACTTACGTTGAGTGGGGGAAATAACAACCACCCAACCAATAAACCACTCAACCAACTAACCAACTAACCATCAACCAATCAACCAAATCTAGAGTTTGATCATGAATGAGCGGAACCGGATCAATTTTGATCAAGAATGGCAGGATAAATATCAGGATATGATTGCCACCCCGGAGCAGGCCACATCTCACCTCCGGTCGGGTCAGCGCGTGTTTATCGGTACAGGCTGCAGCGAGCCCGATGAGCTGATTCGGGCAATGACGGACCGTGCCGGCAAGCTCACTGATGTTGAGATCGTCCATTTGCTTACCAAGGGAGAAGCGTTTTACACGAAAAAGGATCTTTCCGCCTTTTTCTATGTGAACAGTTTTTTTATCGGAAGCAATGTCCGGGATAGTATTCAGAAAGGTCTTGGTCACTACACGCCCATACTTTTAAACGACATTCCTTATATGTTCTACTCAGGCAAGCTACCTTTGGATGTGGTCCTGATGCAGGTGACGCCGCCGGATGAGCGGGGTATGGTGAGCCTGGGCATATCGGTGGACATTGTAAAGAGCGCTGCTCAGAACGCTTCTCTGGTTATTGCCCAGGTAAATCCGCAGATGCCGTGGACTCTTGGGGACAGCCTCATGGATATCCACGACATCGACATACTTGTGCCTGTGGATTTACCGATAATGGAAAGGATGTCCGGGAAGATCACGGATGTTACCTCCCGGATCGGAGAACATGTCGCAGGACTGATTGAAGATGGTTCCACAATCGAATTCGGCATGGGCCGTATTCCGGGTGTCGGCCGCATACCTCAGGCAGTGATAGCCTTTCTTAAGAAAAAGAATGACTTGGGCATCCACACGGAAATGATCACGGACAGCATAATTGAACTCGTGGAGTCAGGCGCTGTAACCGGTATCAGGAAGACAACCGACAAGGGCAGGATAGTCACCAGTTTTTGTATGGGATCCAGGAAACTCTACGATTTAGTAAACAACAACCCGCTTTTTTCTTTTCGGCCCACCGAGTATGTGAATGATCCATATGTGATAGCAAAACAGCACAAGATGGTGTCAATCAACATGGCCCTTGAGGTGGATCTTACAGGTCAGGTCTGTTCCGATTCCGATGGAGCCGCATTTTATTCCGGGTTCGGCGGGCAGGTTGATTTCTTAAGAGGTGCTGCCAGGTCTCCGGGGGGCAGGGCCATCATAGCATTGTCTTCAGAAGATACAAAGATGAACAAGTCCCGGATTGTCTCCTGTCTTAGTCCCGGATCGGGCGTGGTCATCACAAGGGGTGAAGTGGAGTATGTGGTTACGGAACATGGTGTCGCCTATCTGCATGGCAAGAGTGTTCAGGACAGGGCGCTGGCCCTGATAAGCATTGCCGACCCGGAGTACAGGGAGCGGCTTTTTGACGAGGCCATGGATCTTAAATATATTCACCCTGAATTCGCTGCTGTGAAAGGGAAATTCATGATCGGTTCCCAGGACATGAAGGCATCCATGCTGCTTGAGGACGGCAGCCAGATCAACTTCAGGCCGATCCATCCGACAGACGAGCGCGGCATCAGGGATCTTGTCTATGCCCTGTCGCAGGAGACTATCTATTACCGGTACTTGACCAGTGATATGAAATTTGATCACAGGCAGATACAAAGATTCGTATATATCGATCATCGGAAGGAAGTCGCCATTGTTGCTACAATTCCCGAGGCCCATGGAGAGGACATTGTTGCCGTGGGCAGGTATTATATGAATACGAAAACCAACAGGGCCGAGGTGGCGTTTGTAGTCCGCGATGACTGGCAGAACCGCGGGATCGGATCATTTTTATTCAAGCATCTTTCCGGGATTGCAAAGACCAGCGGAATTGCAGGCTTTACCGCTGAAATTTTAAAAGACAACAACCGGATTCAGGCGATTTTCAGCCATTCCGGCTACCCGATGACCAGTCAGATTTCAGGTGATATATGCAGTATCGGGGTAGATTTCGAGTAATTGTTAGTGCCCTGTGTTGAAAGTTTTGACCGGCTTTACAAAGATGAACATTGAACATAGAACGTCCAGCATCGAATGTTGATGGACTCGTAAAAAGTCCATCGTACCGAATTAGATGGCTAAGTAAAAAGTTCGATATACGCCCCGTAGGAAGTGCCCTTGGGGTGCAAGGAGTAGTAATTTTTCAGGTACGAGGCCATACATGTGGTATGCCTCGTGCCTGAAAAATTGCTGCGACGCAGTAGATCGGACTTTTTACGACGCCATCAATGTTGAATGAGAAAAGCCTGAGTAGGGTGGGCATAGCCCGCCGAAACATGGATATTATCACGATAAGTGTAAACTACAAAATGGAGGTGAGGATATGGCTGCAGTGAGTGGTGCGGATTTTGAAAAGGCTCTTAAGATCGGGCGGCCGCCTAACGTGGTCCGCCTTTTCCCGAATTCAAAGGCCCTTATTGTCAGCGGCAAGGTGATTGACAGGGGATTGATCGCCAAGGGCAACAGTATGACCATGGCGGCAAACGGAAGAAATCAGTCGGTGATCCGCGGCGCCTTACAGGCCGCGCAACGGGCGAACAGTCCCATCATTATTGAGATTGCCAAGTCGGAAGGCGGGGCTGATGCGTATTGCCCGGTGAACTACTGGAATATGGCAAGACAGGTTGATGCGATTTGCAATGAACTGGGCATCACGATTCCGGTTGCAATTCATGCCGACCATTACGGGTTGAAAAAGGAGGAGGATGTCGAGGCTGCAAAGGTCGAGGTTCCGACTATGTTTGAGGCCGGGATCACATCAATTGCAATCGATGCCTCACACATGCCTGATGACAAGAATCTGTTGGCCAATCTGGCCCTGACCCCTTTTATTCCAAAATGGGCCGGTCTTGAAACAGAGATCGGAGAAATTAAGGGCAACCTCGGTCTTTCAACCGCGGAAGAGGCTCTTTTTCTTATTCAGGGTCTGAACGCTCACGACATATTTGCGGACTGGATTGCCTTGAATAACGGGACCACCCACGGAATAGAGGCAAGCGGTCAGGGTATTCAGGTGGATTTGACGGCTGAGATCCATGAGAAATTGAGCAAGTACCACATCTCCGGCGCCCAGCATGGGACATCGGGCAACAGTTCCGAGAGACTGCGGGAGATAGCATCTAAGACAAATACAACCAAGGCGAATGTGGCGACCGCTCTACAGATGATTTCATGGGGGCTTAAAGTAAATGATTACGGCAACGCCATTCTTGACGAGCAGGGAAATTTTGTCAAAAAAGAAGGGGAGGGCGTTACAGAGGATATGTGGAAGCAGATCACCTCATATGCGGAAAAACAGGGGTGGAAAGGCGGCAATTACAAGAAGTTGAATCTTCCCTTTGAGAACAGACTCCTGGGACAGCCCCGGGAGATCAGGGATAGAATGGCCAAACGGGTTGAGGATTTTATTTACAACATGCTGGTTGACGTGTTTAGTGCGCAGGATACGGCTCCTCTGGCAATTGAGGCCATTCTTAAGGCGGGATCGTATGATCTTGGTCCTAAGTCGGAAAGGATTCACGACCCGGGTGAATGGACGGTTGAAAAGATTATGGAACGGGCCGCATCTATTGATTCCGATAAAGGTCCGGAGGGAGATTTCGATGATTAAGATCGGAATTATCGGCGGGTCCGGGTTGGATGATCCTGATATATTGAGAGACGCGGAGGAGATTGCTGTCGAGACCCCGTACGGCGCCCCCAGTTCAGTCCTTACATACGGGCGGATAGAGGGAGTTGAAATCTTTATCCTGGCCAGACACGGCAAGAATCATTTTATTTCTCCTTCCGCCGTGAATTTCCGGGCAAACATCCATGCCTTAAAGGAGCAGGGGTGCACACATATTCTGGCCGCAACCGCGGTCGGATCTCTCCGTGAGGAGATAGAACCGGGTCATCTGGTCTTTCCGGACCAGTTCATAGATCATACGAGAAAACGGGAAACAACCTTTTTTGATAAAGGTCCTGTTATGCACACTCCCATGGCTGAACCTTTTTGCCCGAACCTGATCGCTCTTTTGAGTGAGTCCGCCAAAGGGCTTGGGATTCCGTTTCACAGCAACAGGACCGTGATTACGGTGGAAGGCCCCAGGTTTTCCACCAAGGCGGAAAGCCACATGTTTCGAAGCTGGAACGCTGATGTGATCAACATGAGCACGGTGCCGGAGGTGAATCTGGCAAGGGAAAAGAAGATTCATTACGCAGCAGTAGCCATGTCCACGGATTATGACTGCTGGCATGAAGAAGAGGAGCCTGTGACTTGGGAGATGGTTATTGCGACAATGAATAAGAACGCGGACAGCGTGATAAGACTTTTTCTGGACACTATTCCTAAAATTACCGAATTTGAAGATGTCTGTAGTGAGTGAGTGACTAATGACTAATGACGAACGAAAAAAGGACCAAGGAGAACTTTGATGCAGATCAAGTCAAAAATCAGATCCATCCCGGATTACCCGAAAAAAGGTATCATGTTTCGTGACATTACAACGCTTATCAAGGATCCGGTTGGATTCAGGCTGGTTATTGACAGCCTTACGCAACGATATATAACCGGAGAAATTGATTTCGACATCATTGTCGGCATTGAGGCGCGTGGCTTTATTATGGGAGGCGCCCTGTCATATACACTGGGAAAGGGCTTTGTGCCTATCCGGAAATCGGGCAAACTGCCTGCCGATGTTGTCTCTCAGGATTATGAACTTGAGTACGGTACGGACAAGGTGGAGATTCACAAGGATGCATTTGGGAAAGGCACAAAGGTGTTGATGGTTGACGATCTTCTGGCCACCGGCGGCACGGCCCTGGCATCCGCCGCGCTGATTGAAAAGCTTGGAGGAGTTGTGGCTGAAACAGTATTTATCGTGAATCTGCCTGACGTCGGCGGTGAAAAGAAACTTAAGGACAAGGGGTATAGCGTTTTTTCCCTCACGGAATTTGAAGGGGAGTGAGATTTAATTACGAATTACGAATTTTGGTTGTATTGTACATAAAATCATTATTCACATCTCATAACATTCGTAATTCGTAATTATTAATTCTTAAATTATATTCTTGGTTTTTCCCATTTCTTCTTTTATTGAATTCACTTCCTTGATTCCGGGTACCTTTTCTTCGATCACGTTTTTTCCTGTCTCTTCAACGTCTTGTATCCCTTTTTTGAACGATGTAATCGCCTTTCCGAGGCCTTGGCCGATCTCGGGCAGCTTTTTGCCGCCGAAAACAAGGAACGCGATTCCGAAAATTACAATTAATTCAGGAGTCCCCAATCCAAACATTTTTTTCTCCTTTTAATATGTAGGCAGTGGTGGAAATGTGAACGCTTACGAACAGGAAAACGTGTCATCCCTGCTTGTTATCATCAATTTTTTTCGACTCGTCTTCATCACGGGTGGCGCTTTTGAAATTTTTGATCCCTTTTCCAATGCCGGCCCCAATTTCAGGCAGTTTGCCCGCTCCGAAAATTATCACGATTATCACCAGAATTATAATGAGTTCCGGCATTCCAAGTCCAAACATAATTTATCCTCTAATGTACGGCCAGATGACCAGACCAGATTATATTATTGGTAAGCGTTTACCAGCACCCCATCTGCACGCGCTCAGGGCAAGCGACATAGGACGGCTATAGTCACTCGCCCTGATCACGTACCCCAAGGGCACTTCCTTCGGGCGTACATATACATGGGGTGCTGGTAAACGCTTACATGCCGGGGGGGGGCGCATAAGTTCGTACCCCTATAGTGACCAGATTATATTATTGATTGTTTACTCTGCTTTATACAGCAAATATGCGGGATAATCAAACTAGTTTTTTGGGTTGAATGGTATTTTTTAATTAGGGTTGCGGTATTTTTTGTGCAATTCACTTGATTTTATTTATTTTAACCGTGTTGAGGCTTGAAAATAAGGGCAGGTTAAAGTATGTTGCATTTCTTTAACAGGTCTATACTGGAAAGCTTCCATTTTCAACAAGTTGTCTTCATTATATCTGTAAATATTCGGGTACGTGCGAAAAATTTTTAAAAACCACGGAATGTAAATGTTGGGTGCGTGCAGATGGAGTGCTGCCGAATATTTACTTTATATCTTGTGAATCTCCTTAATAAAATCAGAGTCGTTATATCAAGGATTGCCGACAGGCGCCCGTTTGGGGAAAAGGGTGCCTGTGCCCGCCTGACTAGGACCGCTCTGATCCTGATATCCCTTTTGTGCGTAGTCCCTCTAATACATTTCGGGGCGGTGTTTTCATATTCCGCAACTTCCCGTGGCTTTTCACCGCAGGATGTTTCTGCCGGCCATTCTTTTGACGGGATCATCAGTGTATTTTTTTATAAGGATCCTGTTCACATAATTTTTGTGGAAAAGGATAAACAGCTTTTGAGCGTGCTGGAATATGACAATGGCCTGAGAGTCGTTGCTCAATACTTGTGCGCTACTGGTGAGAATCCTGGAAGAAAACGGGTGATCGGCGATTCTCGTACCCCGGTAGGGATATATTTTATCACAAAGATATATAATGACAGTAAGATTACCATATTCGGTAAGAGGGCGTTTCATCTGGATTATCCTAATGCATTCGACCTGGCTGAGGGCAGGAACGGCAACGGGATCTATATTCACGGCATTAACAAGCCTTTGACGCCGAAGAGCACGAATGGCTGTGTCACCCTGAGAAACCAGGATCTTGACGAGCTGGTTCAATTCTTGGAAGTAGATATTACCCCGGTGATCATTGTGGAAAACCGGGATTTTTTCTTAAATGGCCTTGGCAGGCAGTTGTCCGGCCATGATTTTGAGTTGGTAAGAAAGTTGGTTCTGCCGAGAGAAATCGATCCGGATCTGGCTGAATTTGATTATCTCTTTCTTTTGAACAGCGGCACCCAGGCAGTTGCGGTCGGAGAATTTTTTCAACAGAAAGACAATGTTTCCGGAATCAGCGGTTTCGGCAGGAGTTATTTTGAGTTTCTGCCCGATGAAATCTGGACAACCCGTGAACGGGTTTGGACCACTTCTCCAGTACAGATTGTAACAGCCTCCCTTGCCCCTGAGCTCAAGAAATCTCCACCTTTGTTTAATGAGCCTATGTTATTGGCAAGCAATTTAACGAAGCTGCCGAAGAGAGCGGCTGAAGTTCCCGAGCCGCATCTGGAAATTAACAGCGCGGCCGAATTGAAGAATAGGGACCTGCCGTCCGATAAGCTGCATCAGTATGGCTCACATGAGCCGGTTCGTTCTGTTGTTAAAGAGATTCCAGCCTCTCTTCCGGTTAAAAAGCCCGAGCCGGCGCCTTCTGTGCCGTCTTATCCAAAGGATAGGCGGATGGTCGTTGAATTTGTGGAGAAATGGCGGAACGCCTGGCAGTCAAAAGAGATTGATGTCTACATGAGTTGTTATCATGAAACATTCTCCGCCGGAAACAAGAATCGCTCCGGATGGCGCAGGCACAAGGAGAGGCTTGCCGGGAAGTATAAATTCATCAAGGTTGAAATATCCGATATCAAAGTCAATTGGACGCAAAACGGTGCTGAGGCTTCATTCAGACAGGCCTACCGGTCCGACATGTATTCCGCGGACGGCAAAAAGATATTGCGACTCAAATTCGGTGAGCAGGGTTGGTTAATCATTCAGGAACTGTGGGTGTCCAAGAAGTGATGGCGTCGCAAAAAGTCCGATCTACTGCGTCGCAGCAATTTTTCAGGCACAAGGCATACCACATGTATGGCCTCGTACCTGAAAAATTACTACTCCTTGTATATCGAACTTTTTACTTAGCCATCTAATTCGGTACGATGGACTTTTTACGAGGTCTGGAAGAAGGGATAAA